>QHOP01000374.1 GCA_003219345.1 Verrucomicrobiota bacterium | reverse complement strand
CATTGGAGTCGAGGGCATGTTGTGCGGCGCGAGGGAACTGCCGGTGTATGCCGAACGATCCGCCGAGTTGCGCGAACGGAGGGATTCGAAGAGCAAGGACGCGGGTGCTTCGACAATGACTTTGGCAGAAGCCAAAAAGCGATACGGTATCCCGTGAAGCGATACGGATTGTTCCCTGTGGCTTTCGGGACGGGAGTTCGAGAGAGAGTTTGTGCGGGCATTCTTTTTGCGCTCGTTTGCCTGACAGCGGTGGTCGTGTTTTGGTTGACGCCGGTGTTACCTGAATGACGATGCCTACCCGGATGCAGCGAACCCCGCGATAGCGTCCCGGTTTCAATCCGGGCGTCCATTGGCGCGAGGTCGCTGATCCGGCGCGTTGATATGGCAGCCATGAATCCCCCGTCGTACGATGATGCCTTTGTCCAAGCACTCTTCGATCGAATGGGGGGAACATACGATCTGGTAAATTTAGTCTCATCGGTTGGATTCGCTGCAGTGTGGCGGCGTCAATGCGTGCGAAACCTCTCGATTGATCGAGGCGCTCGTGTTTGCGACATGATGTCAGGCACCGGTGAGTGCTGGCCCTACCTACTGCGAGCTGGAGCGCGCTCGATCACCTCTGTGGATTTCTCACGAACCATGATTGCGCGCCAGGCGTTGCGACGCGCGCGTGCCACCGCTGACATCGCGAGCCTCTGCGAGAACGCTACTACGACTTCGATTCCGGACAGTTCGATGGATTATATCGTGAGTGCTTTTGGTCTCAAAACGCTCAGTCGTCAGGCGATGACGGAGCTTGCCAGGGAGATTCGCCGGATTCTCAAGCCGGGAGGCAGATTTTCGCTAATCGAGATCTCATTTCCAACGGACTGGTTGTTCTATCGGATGCTCGGTGCTTACACCACCGCATTCGGTTCGTGCGATAGGATTGCGCCTCTCTTTCGCGATATCGGATTGGAGGTCAGCGTAAAAGGGCACTTTTATGATTGCGCCACATCTCTCGTTGGATACAAGGCTGGCTAACCCTATTAAGCCCGCACGGTCAATTGGCAAAAAGATTTTCTGACAGAAATTGTTCAATCTCCGGTTCAGTTTATCCCTGATCGAATCGCGACTGGAACCAGGAGGTCGTAATCTTCCGCAGCAAGGCAAAAAAATTCCGGCAAACCGCAGTTTGCCGGATTTGAAAACGGAACCAGGAAGCGTTAGCTCGCGAGGTCTTTCTTCACTCTCTCCTGCAACTGGCCGCTGGCGGAGTCGTCCAGGCCAACCCCGGTCCAGACGATCTTGTTGTTTCCCTGGGCGTAATAGATCGTGCGGCTGACACCTTCGACTTTGTAAGCCTTGTCCCAATCCTTTTGTTTCGCGACGACGACCGGGAAAGTAATTCCATGCTTCTTTGCCGCAGCGATGATCGCTTTGGCATCCTTGGAGTCGATGATTTGAGCAAAGACTCCCAGCCTGTTATAGCCGCTCTGCAACTTCTGGAGTTTCTGCAGATCAGCCCAAAAGTTTTCGTCTTGGAGGTTGCCGAACGCGACAACCTTGCCGGCCTTGCCGGCGTAGGCGCAAACCTGGCAATACTCTTTGCCGTTCTCGACGTTCTTGATTTCGTAGGGCGTTAGACTGTCGCCGGGCTTCAGACCGGCGTGCGTCAAACCCGCCACAGACAGTGTGGCCAGTAGTGTTGCTAGTCTTTTCATAGTCAGTGTTGGTTTATCATTTTGCGGACTGCTTCTAGTGACCGACAAAACAGCAATTAGTTCAATAAAAAACGGAAATAAAAACGGAAATATCATTACTTGCCAATCGCGGTCAGGTGCTCACGGGTTCTGAAGAACAGGGTTCGTCTGAAATCGCGGGCGAAGCCATGCAGGTTTGGCGGTGTCGGTGGATGCGCATCATAAAAAGCTTCACACGCGGCAAAGGACAGACTAATAATTGCTTCGAACCCTTAGAACCCAGGACTTCTTTATGCGAAGGTCTTTCTTATTTCTTTTCATTGGTTGCTCGCTCCCGCTGCTTTCGGAAATCTTAAGAGTCTGTGGCGGAGTTGCTTACCCTGATCCGCCAGGCGGCTGGACGTACATTTACAATGGTGACCAACTCACGGTCGCGGACGATGCCAGCGGCTTTGCGTCCTTGGACGGCACTTGGAGCCACAGCAACGGTTCCGACCAATGGGACGGTTCTGTTATTGGCGGCCCTTTTACTACCAACGGTGTCTTTGGAGTGGATAACGCTCCGGGCGGCGCCAATCTCATTACGGAAAACGGCGTTAATTACCTGCGCATGCAGGACACCGGCGACCCGCGGGACTATGGTTATACAGACCCATGCAATCGGAAGGTTTATTTCGGACACGATGTAGAAGCCGACGGAGGCGGCACCGATATCATGGACACGGGGGTAACGCTGACTTTTCGCGCGAGGATTCCGACGCCGAGCAACACGACGTTCCCGCTTGACCCGCTTCATCGGGACGGACAGCAGGCGGCCGGCGTTCAACCGTATCCAGCCGCAGGAGACGGTTATGTCACAAGCGACGGCGGCAAGGGAAACTTTGTCGTTCGACAATCCTCGGGTGGCGCCATCGCTTTTTCTCTGACGCAAACCAATGACACAACGGGCGGGGATCCCAACGTCAACCGCGCCAATTTTGCCGGGTTGACGATGAACGAGTTCAACGGCAATCAGGTCAGCGGCAATGTCAATTTCGGGCAAGGCACCGGCACCAACGTCATCGCTTTCGATCCCACGCAGTGGCACGAGTTCTGGATCGTCATCCGGAAGGACTCGGCGAATATCGGGACACACCAGGGCTTCATCTACATGGACGGTTCGCTCTCGCCTCGGGTCTTCCGCATCACTGCCGGCGACGGTAATGACTACCCGCAGAGCTATATCGCCTTTGGCGGCACGGCGACGCCGCAGAATTGGGCGCTGGACGTGGATTTCTTCGGGTACAAAATCGGAGCGGAATTTCCGCCCGGCGCTTTCGATCATATTCCACCGGACATTACCGCTTTGTCGCCGGGGGAGAACGTGACCTTTTACCCTGCGGGTAATGGCATTTCGTTGTCAGCAACGACGCAGGGCACCAACAGCCTCTCATCGAGCGGATTCAAGCTGACCTTGAACGGCGCGGACGTGAGCAGCGGTCTGAACGTCGCCGGCACTCCACAAAGTCGCACCGCGACTTATACGAACCTTGCTACGAACACGATTTACAAAGGCGAGCTCATTGTTTCTGATCAGGCAGGGCGCAGTTCCACTAACAGGCTATCGTTCGACACCTTCGTGGAATCGAGCGGTGTCCTCGTAGAGGCTGAGGACTATAACTTTGCCAATGGCCAGTTTACGGATAACCCCGCACCGGCCGGGTACTTCGGCTTCGCCGGCACGTCGTTGGTGGATTATTTCGATACGACGGACACCAGTTTCGGAACTTACCGGGACGCCGACGCGGTCGATACCCAGGTGGGGACGGACACGGCACGGGCGAAATACACCGCAGCGGGGGCAACCGACTATGACGTGGGTCTGGTCGCGGCAGGGGAATGGCTCAACTACACGCGCACGTTTCCGTCGGGTAATTATCAGGCTTTTTTGCGCGCCTCGGCAACAGTTTCGCAGCAATTGCTGCTGGATCGAGTGACCGGAGACCGAACCCAGCCCAACCAGACGACGACTTCGCTAGGTACATTTTCCATCCCGTCCTCGGGCCGGTTGAACATTTACGGATACTCGCAACTAAGCGACGTTTCGGGGAACCCACTCGCGGTCAGCCTTTCAGGCGTGCAAACCCTGCGGCTGACGGCTCCAAACGCGAACGATGACGTACAAGTGAACTTTATTTTCTTCACTCCCGCCCCGGCGGCGGCTCCGCAGATAACCAGTGCAACGATCAGCAACGGCATGGTCACGATTCAGTGGACCAATGGCGGGACACTCCAATCCACGACGAACTTGAACGTGTCGATCACCTGGAAAGACCTGGAATCCGACGGCTCATTTACCGAGTTCGCGACCGGTAACAAGTTTTACCGCGTCAAGCGATAGCGGCGGGAAAGCGAGTGAACCGGCACAAGCCGGGTGTTGGCTGCGCCTTTTTCGAGTGACCTGAGCCGACCGCGCCGCCGACAAAAAAACGGGAGGGAAATGCCAGGGCAAATCAGACCATGGTCAGTCCTGGATGAAGTAACTGAGGTTCTCCAGTTCGATGGCGAGGTTGACGTTGTTGACCATGACTTCCTCGGGCACCTGCAAAACGATTGGCGAGAAATTCAAAATGCCGGTGATGCCGGCCTCGACGAGCTGGTTGGCAACTTCCTGCGCGACGACTGCAGGGACGGTCAGGATGGCCATGCGCACCCCATGTTCGCGGACGAATCCGGGCAACTTCTCCATGCCGTGAATTGGCTGGGCGACTGTCTTTTCGCGTCTCCGATCCGGATCAACGTCGAATGCCGCGATAATTTCGAATCCTTCCGGCTCGAAGCCGCGGTACGAGAGCAAGGCGAGGCCAAGATTGCCGACACCCACCAGAATAACGGGCTGGAGGCTGTTCGTGCCGAGCAGGTCGGTGATCATTTTGGCCAGTTGCTCAACGTCGTAGCCCAGACCGCGTGTGCCGAATTGGCCGAAGTAAGTGAGGTCTTTGCGGAGTTGCGTCGGTTTCACACCCGCGGCGGCGGCCAACGCGTCGCTGGAAACGGTGCGGATGGCGTTGGCCTTGAGCCGATGCAGGCAACGAAGGTAAACCGATAGCCGATAAATCGCCTTGCGCGGAATTTCGGGGCGGCCGGTCTTTTTCACACGGGTGGCAAGTTAAGCAACGAAGGCGATGGGAAGCAAGCAGCGGCGGGAAAGAGCACTGGTCCAGTTCGATTAGCCTTCTATGAACCGTCAGGTAGGGCGGGCTGTCCTCAGCCCGCAGCCTTCCGTTCGGGATGCGAGTGCATCAACGAGTTAGGAAATCGGTTCAACGCAGTGCCACCAAATTTGCCAGTGAAGCATATTTCGGCTTAAACCGACTTATGTCTGCCAAATTTGGACGCACGGCTCATTGCCGGTCGCGGCTTCAACTGAGTTAGCCCGTTCATTAGTGAAAGGCGACACATGAAGCTGCGTTTCCGACCTTATCGCCGCTCGCAAAGCGGGCGGGTATGATCTCCAAGATAAACTCGCCGGCAAGCATGAAAGCCTCGGCACAACACGACCTCGGCGAGGTGTCGAAATTATCTCATGCGCGCCACGAGGCAATGCGCCAACCGGAAGTCGACGTACAACTGGCCCGCGCTTACCTGGCCGCCGGCAACATTCAATCTTTTGCCGCGCGAGTGATGGAGCGCGCGTCAGGTATCCGGGTTCAGTCCGGCGCACGATCCCACGCTGGTCTCAGCAATTCGAACCTCGGCGATCTCGCAGCTTCATCTCAAGTGCTTTCGCCATTCGCGCGAGTGTCTGGATGCTCGCACTCCGTTCCCCCCGCTCGACTCTGTCAACACAAGCCGGATGCAGGTCGGCCTTTTGCGCCGGTTGGATCACGGCCCCAGGCGGAAACGACACGGGATAGCGTGCGAGCTTTAGCGTATCTGGACACAGGGCTGCAAGAATGAGGCACTCGGTGGCCACGTGTCCGCCTAAGAACGAAGAGTGACCGAGTGAAATAACTACCACGTTAGTGGTATGCGTTGGAACACGTACGAACGCTTTTCCGCAGGAATCGAGAAGATTCGACTGGGCTCAACCAGGCGGACGGTTTTCTCCTCCTGCCCCACGGCAGCCTTTGTGCTCATGATCATTGTGCGTTTGGAAACTTAGTGCGCCCTGCGCAGCAGAAGAGTTCTTTGATCCAGCTGCAGGATTGAGCGTGGGCACTGCGTTTCAAGCGTCGAAGAGCGTGAATGTCGGCCTCACACAAGTTGAAAATCGGTCTCTGAGAATCTTGCTCCAGCTTCTCGCTCGGTCGATGCCGCCCCGTGATCATTTTCCTCCGCCGTCACTCCAAAGGTTCGTCGTCCATGAACCCGCCACACTCGCCCGGCGCGTCTTCGCCAGGCCCTCCTCACCGGCATAAGGGCACCTCGAAGCCACTTGCCGTGCCGCTTGGGAAGGTTGCCGTGGCCATTGTGGATGGCGACGAGATTTTCCGCTTGTTCGTCCAAGAAATCCTGGACCAGTCGCGTGAGTTCCGTTGTGTCGGTTCCTATTCCAGTGGCGAAGAGGCCCTGATCGCGATTCCGCAGTCCGGTGCGCAGGTTGTGCTTATGGACGTCAAGCTGCCAGGAATGTCAGGCATCGAGTGTACGCGACGACTCAAAGCACTGATGCCGCACCTTATCCTCGTGATGGTCACCGGGCTTCACGATCTATGGGCGATTGACCTGGCACGGGAGTGCGGCGCGGACGGATTCCTGCCCAAACCGTTTACGGCCGAGGAGTTGCTGGCCACGCTATCATCCTCTATCCCTCGCCTAAAGTTGGAGACTGCGGAACCTCCGCCGAGCGGAAAAGGTACGAGCCATCCAGGTCTTCGTGGCAGATCACTGACGGCCCGTGAAATCCAGATGTTGGAGTATATGGCCGAAGGACTTCTCTACAAAGAGATCGCGGACCGGACCGGAGTCAGCGAGTCTGCGGTGCATCACATGCAGAGCCACATCTTCAAAAAACTGGGTGCCACGAACAAGATCGAAGCGATTCGAAAGTGGAAGGAAGCAGGTCGCGGTTCGCCTTGAGTTGCTTGACTCAGGAGCATCAATCGCGCCGAAGAACTCAAATTCGAGAAATTGGCAGGTGCCTTTTTTGGCACCTATGCCGTTGTTCGCCAACCGTGTAATTATTCAAAGCGCAGGTTTCTGTCACGCGTTGGAGCGAAGAAAAACGAGCGGCATCAGGAGTTCGCCTTCGGAGCGTAACCGAAAGGCAGATGGATAATACGTTCGCGTTTCCTTCGGTGAGGATTCAGGCAAGCGTCGCGTCGCTTCGGCGACTCGTGGATTCTGATTGCTATGAGCCGGTTGGATCGAATTTGTGATTGGGCGGAGCGAGCGAACCTCGCCCATTTCGATGCGAGTGAATTGGCTAAGTTGTGTCTGGTTTCTCCCAGCCAGTTGCGTCGCTATTTCACTTCCGCGTTTGGCATAACGCCGCAAGACTGGCTGAACGAATTGCGGCTTTGCCATGCGGCGCATCTGATTTGCTCTTCTAGCCTTTCAGTCAAAGAAATTGCTCGTGAACTTCATTTCAGGGATGAAAGTTCCTTCTGCCACCAGTTCAAGAGGTTGTTCGGGTGCAAGTCTTCGGAATTTGCGCTGCGATATCGCCTGCCAGGGGAAAAAGATCTCGCACAACTGCCGCCTCCTTTAACGCCGGTTGCCCAAGGTAAGGTGCCCACCGCTCCGGCATGGCTAGTACGGGCGAGCGTGCTCCGGCAGAAAACTGGAACCGCTTCCATTGTTCGGCTGAAACGCCGCGTGCTACCTCGCCGAATACACAGAGCCGTGGAGTCTCCTGAGGGGAAGCCCAATCGTCATGCCGAGTAATCGGTCAATCGAGCAATATGAGTCAGAAAATTAAAATCCTAATCATCACCGAGAGTCCGATTCTGCCTACCGGCATGGCTGAAGTGATAAGGCTCATTTTTGCAGCATTGCTGGACAAGTACCCGGACCAATACGAATTTCATCAGGTCGGTCTCTTTCACAGCTATGCCGTGACAAAACCGAGGTGGCCGGTTTATCCCACGAAAGGCGGCAAAGATAAGGATGGTCGCCTGTTCTTCCTCACCGATGACTTAAATGGACAGAGAACATTTCAGGAAATCTCGCCCAAGTTGAAGCCGGACATTGTTTTCGCCCACAACGACCCGCAGAGAATTCTTTACTTATGTACACCTCCCGCACAACGCCTGAACAAGCTCCTCTTATATGTAAACTTCGATGGCTTGCCCTTCCCTCCGGATCAGGGTCCGATCTTGAACAACGCCGATCTTATCGTCACGCTGAGCGCATTCTCAAAGCGCATCGTGTTATCGTGCCTGCCGACAATTACGCCGGACAAGGTGCATTACCTGTATAGCCCGGCGGATATCGCCCGATTTAGGCCGCTTTCCGAGTCCGAGAAAATGGAATTGCGCAATCGGGCGCTCCCGCAATGGATGCCGTCGAGTGCGTTTCTCCTGGGCTGGATTGGCCGAAACCAATGGCGCAAACAAATATGGATTCTCTACAGCGTCATCCGTTACCTGCGCACCGGGGATTATCTGGTCTGCCATGATTGTGGGCGGGTCAGCCTGCGAAGACGTGGGGCGTTGCCGTCGCAGCGCATCCATGAATCCTGTGGAAACCCACAATCGGAGGACAGACCCCGATCCGAAGTCTGCAGCGGTTGCGGGTCGGCTCGCTTTGAGAAGGCCGCTCCCGTTTCTGACGTTTTCCTTTGGATTCACATGCCCGATGAGCCCTCACAAGACTGGGACAAATCCTGGTTGGAGCGGCAATTTGATTTGAGACCAGGCAGGGACATTCATTATACCGAGGGACACAAAGTGGAAACCTGCAGGACGCCGTCAGACATGCCGGCGTTGTACCAACTTTGGGATTGCTTGCTTTATTTAAGTGGTGGCGAGGGATTTGGCATGCCAGCCTGGGAAGCGATGTGTTCGGCCCTTCCGGTCATCTACACAAACTATTCTTCACATGCGGAATTTTTGACCAAGGCCAATGCGAGCTTGCCTGTAGGTGGTATGCTTCAGCCTGAAAAAAGAACTTGCATCTGGCGTATGGTCGCTGATGTCTCCCAGGCCATCGAGGCGGTGCGCAAGATTTACTTTGATCGAGAGCTGGGAAAAACATTGGGGTCCAATGGCCGGTCATTTGTCCAGCAATACACCCCTGAAATACAAGCTGAGCGATGGCACCGAATCTTTCAGCAATTGCGATCATCGGATCAACCCTCCCGGAAGTCCTGCTCCCAATCGGGGGTATGCGGCGAAACGCACACTTGACCAGCCAATGCGTGTGAAAGAAAATATCAAGGTTAGCAAGAAGCGCTGGAATGGGACGTTAAACGCTTTGGGAAAATGAAAGGACTTGCCGAGCACGCTCAGCCCGACAAAAGCTTCGGAGCGGCGACGAGGTTGAGTGGTAGTCCCGCATTCACCCTCATCGAGCTCTTGGTGGTAATCGCCGTGATCGCGATTCTTGCCGCCTTGCTGTTGCCCGCGTTGTCTCGCGCCAAATCCGCCGCTGACGCGGCGGTGTGCAAAAACAACCTGCGCCAGATCAGCATCGGGCTGCACCTTTATCTGGATGATTTCAGCACCTACGTCGCGTGGAGTGACACCAATGAAACACCTTGGTTTGATACCTTGAAGCCGTATGTTGGAGCTAGGTGGCCAGAGTACAATTTGACTGCCTCTGGTCAACTCCTTCCGCGAAACGGCGTCTATGCCTGCCCGGGCTACAATCGCATGCCGGGGATCTACACGTGGGGCATGTCCACGCCACGACCATATAATAGGCGGGGCATCTACGGCGCGTACGGGTACAATTGGAACGGTGTCGGCGAGCACTACGGTGATCTAGGGCCCCTGACACCTGCATTGGGGCTGGGTGGGGTGCTGCTGTATTCGGGCGACATCCGAGTAATCCGCGAAAATGAAGTGCTTTACCCAGCGGACATGATCGCCTTTGGAGACTCGCCCCTGGCGCCCGCTGGCAATGACGGCTTTCCCGACTCAGTGAACCTCGGTAGCACGGAGTTACCGACGGGAATGGGGGATCGTTCCCTCCGTTCGTGGCCGGGAGGCAACTCGGACGAGTTGAAGAGCCGCAGGACAATATATCAGCGGCGGCATTCTGGCCGCTTCAACATCATGTTTTGCGATGGGCATGTGGAATACGACCGAGGCGGAAAGTTTTTTGATGTGCGCCCGTACCCGGCCGTGGCCAAGCGGTGGAACAAGGACAATCAGCCGCATCTGGACCTGGCTGCTGTCGGCGGCTATTAGTCGGTCCGGGATCCGACCTGCCTTGAGCCTTTACCATTCTCTATCGTCCTCAGGTGATTTTCCAATTTGCGGGCGTGCCACCGGATTCTTCGGCGATTACGCTCACTGCATCTCCCGAAACGACGAAATGCGCGTGCTGGACAATAAATGCGCGTGCTGGACAATGAAAACAACTTTTCTCCTGCACGCCTACAGTTAGGATGGGACACGGATGTTTGACTATGAACATGCCAAACGCAAAAACAAACTTCAAACAGGAGCGTATATGAAAATCAAAAGACATACGTTGAATCCGGTTCGTCTCGCATTACCTGGGCTGCTGGCAGTCTCTGCATGGGGCTCTTGGACTCCTTCCGGCGACTATAGTGGTGCCGGCTTCTCTTCTACCGCAAACACCTTGGGATCCACTCAGGCCAAGTATGACCAATCCGGGATTTCAATAACTGCCATTAAGCACGCTTACGGTTTTGACCGGGCCTTGGGATTCAAGGACGAGGTGCCCCCTACGCGGGTTTCAGGAACGTTGATCACCGTCTCGTACACCTGGAGCGAAACTACCTGGTCCCAAGGTGTATGTGACCTTACGAAAGAATTCTCATCGGATCATGGGCACGCTGAGGTGGATTCTAATATCTGAGAAAACGATATTGCTTAGTGGGCGGATTGCCTTCTGGGGCGGCGGATCTGGAGCACGGTTGAATCAAACGGTGTGAAAACGACAAACGCCAGTCGAGTACGGGTATGGTTTGCCGTCGCGTTGACGGGATTCATTCTGGGTTATTTTGCATTCGACAATTCTTCCAAAGTGCGCGAGTTGAGGTCTCGGCTTACCCAAGCCGAGTCGGAACTCGGAGCGTTTCAGCACACAAGAAGCCGTGCTCCAGCCCGTCGGATAGGGTCTGCGATCCTGCAAAGGACCCTGCCGGGTTCGCCGGCCGGAGATACCAACGCGGCACCTACTCAAATAACAGACGAAGATATCCAGGTCGCGCTTGAGATGAATGAGCGGGCCAAACAGGGCGAGTATATCCTTCAGTTTGAACGTCCAACGGACAGAAAATTTACAGATTCTGCCATCAACGACATGGTTTCGAGAATGGCGTCGAATAATGCGCCTGAACTCCGTAGTACATTTGCCCAATTGGGAATAACCCCCGAAAAGAGCGTGCAACTTGAAACCCATTATCAAAAAATAATGCTAGCCTCCTTGGATGCGGAGATGGCAATCCAACAAGTCCTGACGGCGCGGCATGATTATGATAAACGAGTCCGCGCCCTTTTGAGCGATGAACATTATGCCACCTATCGCCAGTACGAAGAATCGAAACCTGCCTCTCGCGAATACGCTATCCTGGAGGAGTACAGCCGGGAAAAGAGCATTCCGATTGATCCCGAGTATCAACAAAGGGTGATCGCGTTGATGCAGCAGGCTCAGGCGTACACCGAGACCTCATGGCATGGAGCATACGAAGGGTTGCCAGAGCCGGCTGTTGGCGACGAAGCGGTGATAAATCAACTTGAACAGCAAATCTCCCAAATCAAGGAAGCAGTGAATCTGCTGAAACAGAAGGCGGCCGAGGTGGGCTTCCCCGAAGAGTACTTAAATCTTCTCGACGCCTATTACCGGGAACGGGCGCAAATCAAACAGAATACTATCGACACGATCAAGAATCGTCTGGCCCCGGTTGCTTCAGGCAAATAAGAAACCGCGCACACAGAGTCGGCTCAGTCATCCACGCGCAATCAAGGAGACATTTCTTGGCTGCTCTGCGAGCATGACGCCAAAAACTAAAATCCTGATCGTTTCTGAGAGTCCCGTCTTGCCTACCGGCATCGCAGAAACGACAAGGCTTATTTTCGGAAACTTGTTGGACAATCACAGCGACCGGTATGAATTGCACCAGATCGGCCTGTATCATTCTTTGGCCGTCGCCGAACCGAAGTGGCCGATTTATGCGACCAAAACCGTCGAAGGAAAGGACGGAGAGACGTTTCTTGCTCCGGATGACCTACACGGCCAAAAGACGTTTCAGGAAATCGTGTCCGAGGTGCGGCCGGATATAGTTTTTGCATTTAACGATCCGCAGCGCCTCCATCATTTGTGTGTTGATCCAAACGAGCGGCCATATAAGCTCATCTTGTATCTGAAGACTGACGGTTTTCCGATCCCTGCCGACGCCGGCCGCATCCTGAACAAGGCTGATCTTATTCTGACAATGAGCGATTGGTCCAGGAGCGAGCTTTTGTCGTGCTGTCCTTCAATCGACCCCGATAAGCTGGACTATCTGTATAGTCCTGCCGACACGTCCCGTTTTACGCCCGTCTCCGACGTTGAGAAGATGGACTTGCGGGACGCGTTACTTCCCGACTGGATGCCGCGCAATGCGTTTTTGCTCGGGTGGGTAGGTCAAAATCGATGGCGAAAGCAGGTTTGGATTCTGTACAAGGCCATCCACTACCTTCGCTGTGGCAAATACTTTGTCTGCTCGGACTGTGGCGGAGTGAGTTTGTTTGATTGGGACCCATTGGAGGGCTGTCATCTGGAGCAGGCTAAGTGCGTCCTGGAATCCAGACCCGGATATAAATATGACGCCTGTGTCCATTGCGGTTCCGGCAAAATCCAGTCAGCCGACCCTCTTGGCGACATTTTTCTTTGGTTACAAATGCCGCATGACGATCCGTTGGGCGATTGGCCGCTGCATCGGCTTGAGCACGGCTTCGCAGTCAAGCGAGGCGAGGACGTGTATTACACTGAGGGTTGCGGGTTAAAGGCCGCTCTGGCGCCGACCGACATGCCCACACTGTACCAGCTTTGGGACTGTTTGCTTTATTTAAGCGGGGGCGAAGGGTTTGGCCTTCCAGCCTGGGAAGCGATGTGCTCTGCTCTTCCGGTCATCTACACCACCCACTCTTCGCATGCGGAGTTCTTAGGAATGGCCAGCGCGGGATTGGCCGTGGATGGCATCCTCCAGCCGGAAGGTAAAACAGGCTTTTGGAGAATGATCGCGGACGTCCCAAATGCTGTCGAGGCAGTGCGCAAGCTTTATTTTGATCGCGAGCTAGGAAGAACATTAGGGTCCCATGGGCGATCATTCGTTCAACAATACAGCCTGAAACTTCAAGGCGAGCTTTGGCATCGAATCTTTCAGGGGCGTGATCGCCGGGTGTACCCCACCGGAAGCCGTACTCGCAAGTGGGGGGATACGCCGAAACGCTCAAACGCAGGCGCAAAAGCGAAAGAACTGGGAAAGAGTGGTTGTTCTGCGTGGAGCTAATCCACGAACATCAGTTCGTTCGAGAGCAACAACACCTGCGCGAACTTCTCCCATGCGTCCAGCGGCTTGGGCGTTTCTCTCGGTCCGCCGAAGCCATCCTTGGCATCCCACGTTTTGTCCAGTGCCTCGGAATTGTCAGGATAGGGCCGAACGAGCTGAATCTTCGGGGCCCAGGAGAAGGAATCGGAATCCGGCCCGCTGCGGCAATCGACGACAAAGTCAATCGTGTCGCCCGGTTTGACTTCAACTGGTTCGACGGCTGTTAGCTCTTTGGCGTGATGGACTGTCCATTCACCGACAACGCCCACCCGGCTCGAGACAATACGGCCGCGCACGCCGTCGCCGGCCTCATTCTCGTGCTTCAACGTGCCGTTGATGGCGAGCTTGGCTTCTTGCGGCGCGGTCCAACGCCGAATGGCGGCATGCCGCGGGTCGTTGCCCGGATGGCCCCCGGTCGCGTTCAGCAACACCCAGCCGATTTGTCCGTCGGGCAGCTTTTCCCCACCTTGCCAGGCCGAGCCGGTGAAGTGAGACAACGGATGAAACTCCTTGACGCGTTTGGCCGCTTCATCGAATTCGCCGTAACCGTACTGCCAGACCGGCGTGTCGGGCGGCTCGGTGGGCACGCGCGCCTCCGCTTCCACGAAACGAAGCGCGAGTTTGAGTTCGTCATGGTCCGGTTCGCGCTGGTAGGCGACTTCGTACAGTCGGCGGATTCGGTCTTCGGGGAGGGAGCGCGACTTGATCTCCTCGCGCCCGGCGAGATTTTTCGCCTGCTGGATCACAAACGGACTGTTCATCAAAAACAACGCCTGCTGCGGCACGGTGGTGGAAAATCGCTGCGGACTCGTCGTGTCCGGACTGGCGAAGTCGAATGTGCGAAACATGGCGGGGAGATTTTGTCGCTCGACAAAACCGTAAACTGCGCGCCGCGTGGAGGACGGTTCCCCGACAATGTCCACCGCGTGCCCGCCTTCGGTGAGGTCCAGTTTGCCTGAGATTGCAAGCAGTGAATCGCGCAACTCCTCGAAGTCAAGCCGCTGGCGGCTCATTTTCCAGAGCAGCCGGTTGTCTGGATCAATTTGCGCGTAATGGGTTTCACCGTCGCTGTTCTGTTGGTACGTGTTCGACAGCACGATGAGCCGGTGCAGTTTTTTGAGCGACCAGCCTTCGTCGATGAAGTAAGAGGCCAGATAATCGAGCAATTCCGGATGCGTCGGCGCGTCCGAGCGCAGGCCGAAGTCGCTCGGGGTCCGAACGAGTCCTGCGCCGAAATGATGCAGCCAGACCCGATTCACAATCACGCGCGCGGTGAGCGCGTTGTCGCGGCTGGCGATGGCCTGGGCCAGTTCGAGCCGGCCGCTGCCTTTCTGGAACGGTTTCCGGTTCGCTCCTGCTACAACTGCCAAAAACTCTCGTGGCACTTCCGGGCCAGGGTTGTTCGGGTTGCCACGAACAAAAACGTGCGGATTGTAAGGGCTGGAATTATCTTCCAGGACCATCGCCTTGGGCGGCGCGCCAGGATGGGTGGCGTCCAATTCCTCCAGTTTTCGTTGCAGTGCGCGCAGCTTCTGGCTGGTCGGCACATCGAACAGACGATGAATTTCGCCCGAAGGTGGATTAGCAGGTGAGTTCTCCGCGTAGAGGATTTGGCGCAAGGCTTCCTGGTTTGCGTCAGGCAGCGCAGCCAACGCTTCGACCTTGTCGCTGCCTTCGGACTTTTTCCTTTGCTCGTCCAAATGCTCTTGCCAGCGTTTGTCCACTGCTGCGAAGAGATTGCCGTAACGTTCGGCCACTTGGTCGGCGGCTTGGTTGGCAGCCACCTTCGGAGCCAATTCTTTAGCTCGCTCGGTAAAATCCTTTTCGGGCAGCGCGGCGAACGCGAACCACGGCGCGAAGAGGGGATGATGTTGCTTCCTCCATTCGTCGAGCTTGGAAACCCAACGATGCACCACGCCGGGGTCGAGCTTCCGTTCGCGCGCCAGCGCTTCCGATTTTGAGTTTTCGTTCAATCGCCGCGCCTCAAATGCGGCCAGCAAATAGTCGCCCGTTCGTTGACGCAGTTGCGACAATGCCTCCTGCTCCTTTGCCGCGCGGAAATCCTTCAGCTCTTCTTCGCGTTTCTTTCGCTCGGTCACGTATTCATTGTAAGCCTTCGGCAGCGACGCCGAGCCGAGCAGCGGTTTGTCTGCCGGCTCGTTGCAACTCGCGAACACGCCGTAGAGCGAATAGTAATCCTGCGTCGGAATCGGGTCGTATTTGTGGTCGTGGCAGCGCGCGCAAGTGACGGTCAGGCCCATCAAGCCGCGCGACACCACGTCGATGCGATCATCAATGATGTCCGGCTGGTTGTTCAGGAAGCGCCGGCCGAGGGTGAGAAAACCCATCGCCGCGAGCGGCCGCTTGTCGTCGCCGAGGTCGAGCTGGTCGGCGGCCAGTTGCTCGATGATGAATCGATTGAAGGGCAAGTCCTCGTTGAAGGCGCGAATGACGTAGTCGCGATACGTGTAGGCGTAGGCATAGCGGCGTTCTTCCTCGAATACGTAGCCTTTCGTGTCGGCGTAACGGGCCACATCGAGCCAGTGTCGGCCCCAACGCTCGCCGTAGCGCGGTGAACTGAGCAACCGGTCCGCGACTCTGGTAAACGCTTCCGGCGAATTGTCCGCGAGAAAATCTTCGACCTCCTGCAGCGTCGGCGGCAGCCCGGTCAGATCGTGAGTCGCGCGGCGAATCAGTGTGCGTTTGTCTGCCTGGCGCGACGGGAGCATTCCTTTGGATTCGAGCTTCGCCATCACGAAGGCGTCGATCGGGTTCTTGACCCAGCGCTTGTTATTGACCGCGGGCGGGGCGGGGTGACGGATCGGTTTGAACGCCCAATGATGGCGGACTTTTTCCGGGTCGGAAAGAGGCGGTCCTTTCTGAACTGCGGCCTCGCTCGTGCGCGGGTCCGGCGCTCCCATTTTCACCCACGCTTCGAGATCGGCGATCTGCTCCTCGGAAAGTTTGCCGCCACTTTTGCGCGGCGGCATTTGCAGGTCTTCATCGGTGTAGCGGACCGCCTTGATCAAAAGGCTTTTCTCCGGATCGCCCGCGACAATCGCCGGCCCCGTATCGCCGCCCTTCAAAATTTCGTCGCGCGTTTCGAGCAGCAGTCCGCCTTTGACTTTTTCGGCGTCCTTGCTGTGGCACTTGTAGCAATGCTCGACGAAGAGGGGTCGGATTTTCTTCTCAAAGAACTCGATGCCTGCAGGGTCGCCTTCAACGGGAGCGGCCGTGGCGACGATGCTTCGGAGCAACAAGGTTGTTGTCGCCAAAAAAGTTGTTGAGGCGATGCTTTTCTTCACGCGCGCTCGTAATTGACGCGGAAAATATGGCGTCAATTCATGAAAAAACCAATCTTCTTCGCGGCCAGGTATGTGGTTAGCGATAGGGAACCTCAATCTGCGAGGGCGGCGCGGACCGGAACAGGTTCAAGACTCAGCACCGCTCTTGCCGCCCGCTCACTGGCGCCGGGGGCACCCAAAGATTTTATTACCTGAGCCAGCTTTGCTTTGACGGCGTTTCGCCGTTCCGAGTTGTTCAACAAATCCAGCGCGGCGCGAGCGATGCGATCCGGTGTTGCGGCGTGCTGGATAAACTCGGGATAAATCGCCTCGCCCGCGAGCAGGTTGGGCATCGCAAGGTGTTCGACACCGACGGCCATCCGGCCGGCAAGGTAAGAGGGCCAGGAAGTTTTGTAGAAGACCACTGCCGGGACGCCAAAGTAAGCGCATTCCAAAGTGATGGTGCCGGATTTCGTGATCGCCAGATCGGCTGCGGCCAACGCTTCAGCCAGGCCGCCGATTCGAATTTCCAGATCGGTCAGGAGCGCAGACGGCTCGTCCGCCAGACGCTTCAATTCTTCGCTCGGCAAAACCATTTTGAAGCGCGTATCGGGCTTCGCCTCGCGAATTTTTCGCGCCGTCGCAGTCATCAACGGCAGGTGCCGACGCAATTCCGCGACGCGGCTGCCCGGAAGCAGCAACACTGTAGCCGCCGACGTGAGGAGGCGGGCCTGGTTTTCCGACGCTGCGGTGGTCGGCGTGTTCCCCCTCCTCACGTCGGGGGCTACGCATTCCGCGTTTGCATATCTGTCCACCATCGGATGCCCGACGAATTTCACCCGCAACTGCGGCACCCGTGCCGCGTACCAATCCTTCTCGAACGGAAAAATGCTCAGAAGCAAATCCACGTCATCGGCGATCTGATAAGCGCGTCCGGGCCGTGATGCCCAGACCTGCGGCGAGACGTATTGCACAATCTTCGGATTCCAGTTGAGGAAGGTCCCCGAGCGCGCGCGGACATACTTTTTGATGGCGTTCGCAAAGCGGTGGTTGAACCCGGAAAAATCGACGCAGATGATGACGTCTGGCTTGCGCTCAACCGCGAGTTGGAAGAGTTGATCGAAGATGCGTTTGAACTCGCGGTACTTTTTCAGCGCGTCGAACAACCCGATGACTGAATGCTGCGTCAGGTCCACCGCCAATTCCACGCCCGCTTCGGCCATCTTTGGTCCGCCCGCGCCGAAAAATTCCGGCGGAAACGGCATCGCCTCCACTTCCGGCGACTGCTTCAACGCCTTGACGAGCTCGGCGGCGAGCAAGTCCCCACTCGCTTCGCCGGCGATGAGCATGAAACGCGTGGAGTTCACTATCTTGATTTCCCGTGGCGGCGCGGTGGCAGGGAGTGGTTTCAACTGCTTTTCAACATCCAACGCGCGCTTCGCCGCTGACGAGCGGCGCTCGGCGCTGTTGAAGGCCGTCAGTCAAAAACATGCCGAGTCAGCTTTGGTCGCCAAGCTTTTTGATAATGGAACGCGCGAGGTACTCCTTGATTTCGCGATGGCGCGGAACCGGTGGCACATTTTCGTCCCAGGATTCTGATACCAATCGTGTTTCCCTCCCTGCCTGATGAGAACGCAGCCCATGCGCGTGAGCTGTTGAATGAGGTCAAGACGCTTCACGAGAGTTGAAGCTCGGCCACCTTACGCACGCAGGGAATAGCGCCGCTGGTCAATTCCTTGTGCAGGTCGCGCAGATGTTCCTCCAGGTCTTTCAGCGATTTGCCTTGCGTCATGTAATCAGGATACTCTTCAAGAAAACCTAGCCACATGTCATCATCCTGCCAATAGACGTAACGAATGGTTTGCATAAACTATTTGCTACACCCGATTGTGATATCCGTAAAGCCGTTCGTTCAAACAGTCGGCAATGTACCCTGAATCTGCCTCGTGATTTCAAACGCCAGATCCAGCGCGCGCTTGGCCGATTCGCCGCTGACGAGCGGTGTCCGGTGCGCGCGCACCGATTCGACGAAATGTTGCAGCTCCAGTTTGAGCGGCTCCTCCTTCTGTAACGGCACCGGCTCGCGCACGATCCGTTTGCCGCCGAACTCGCTTACGATGGTCCTGTCCTTCGATTTCAAAAGTTTTTTGAGCAGGGACGATTCCTCCTCGCCTTCGCGGGCGATGCGGTAGATGAAACCTTCCTGAGCCCGGTAATCGAGCGAGATGTAGCTGGTCATCGGGCCGGCGCTGAAGACGCGAATCTTGCGCATCTTTTCCGGGCTGACGCGGCTGGCGGTGAGATTGGCGACACAGCCGTTGGCAAAGCGCAGCCGCGCGTTGGCGATGTCCTCGGAGTTGCTGAGTACGGGAATGCCGACGGCATCCATGCTCACGACCGGCGATTTCACGAAGGCGAGCACCACGTCGAGGTCGTGAATCATCAAATCGAGCACCACGCCAATGTCCGTGCTGCGTGGTGGGACCGGCATCTTGCCTGTCAAAGACGGGCTGGAAGCCCGTCCCACTACCGGGTACGGTGAAAGCCGATGCGCTTCGACGAACCGCGGCTCGGTGGCCACCGATTCGAGGTATTTGAAAACCGGGTTGAACCGCTCGACGTGGCCGACTTGAAGGACGCAGCGGTGTTGCTGCGAGAGTTGGACCAGTTCTGCCGCCTGGTTTGCGTTGTGGGTCATCGGTTTTTCGACGAACACGTGCTTGCCTTGCAGGAGCAGTGTTTTGGCGAGGTCGAAGTGCGTCGTCGTGGGCGTCACAATGTTCAGCGCGTCGCTCGCGTTGACGGCATCTGTCACGGAGCCAAAAGCCCGCACCCGGTGTTTTGCGGCGATCTTCCGCGCCGTTTCAGCGACCAGGTCGTAAACTCCGACAAACTCGACCAACGCCGCATCCGCCAGTTCCGCGTAAATGCGCGCGTGTTCCTTGCCGAGCGAACCGACACCGAGCACGGCGACTTTGATTCGGGAATTGTTTGTCGT
Organism: Verrucomicrobiota bacterium; assembly: GCA_003219345.1. Taxonomy (GTDB): domain Bacteria; phylum Verrucomicrobiota; class Verrucomicrobiia; order Limisphaerales; family AV2; genus AV2. The sequence continues at coordinate 10,214 of QHOP01000374.1, read as the reverse complement.
TCCTTGACCGTTGTCGGTAGCAGCCACGGCGCGAGTTTGCCACTGACCACGGACGACTGACAACTGGCAACTCAACTTTCCTCTTGGAACCGTGAAGTCGGAGCACCTACATTCACTCCGTGCACTTCGTCAGCTACGTCGCTGTGGTCGTCGGGGCCTATTTGCTCGGTTCCATTCCGACGGGTTATCTTGTGGCCAGGGCCAAGGGGGTTGACATTCGCACGGTCGGCAGCGGGAACATCGGAGCGACGAACGTGTTCCGCTTTCTCGGCAAGCCCGCGGGCATCTTCGTGCTGGTGGTCGATGGGCTGAAAGGTTTCGCGGCCTGCGCCTGGCTCGTTGATATCGCAATCAGATTTTTCTCCGTCGCCCCCGTTGAGGAAGTGTATTTGCGGCTGATTGGCGGTTTAGCGGTCGTCATCGGGCACAACTACACCTGCTGGCTCAGGTTTAAAGGCGGCAAAGGCATCGCCACATCGGCGGGCGTGCTGGCGGGGATTGTGCCGTGGGCGTTGCTGATCAGTCTGAGTCTTTGGATCATATTTTTCGCGCTGACGCGGTACGTGTCGGTCGGCTCGCTGGTCGCGTCGTTCACCCTGCCGTTTGCGACCTGGTTTTTCTACGGCGACTGGACGCTGACCATCGTGACGGGTGCGATGAGCGTGCTGGCCATTTACAAGCACAAAGGCAACATTCAGCGCTTGCTGAACGGAACCGAAAACCGCATCGGATCGCTTAAAAAAAAACAAAACAAAAAACAATCCACTCCATGAAAGTCACGGTGCTTGGCGCGGGCGCCTGGGGAACGGCATTGGCGAAGTTGCTGCACGAAGGTAAACGCAACATCACGCTGTGGGGCCACGATCCACGCCACCTCGAGGAGCTGCGCCGCGCCGGACGTAACGAACCTTACCTGCCGGGCATCGAACTGCCGCGTGAATGGCGGCTGGAGACGGACCCCACCAAGGCGGTGCATGACACCGCGTGCGTCGTCGTTGCGGTGCCGTCAAAGGCCTTCCGCGAAGTGACGCGATGTCTGGCGCACTACACCGGAATCGCCGTCAGCGTCACGAAGGGCATCGAACACGACACTGGATTGACGATGTGCGGCATTCTGCGCCAGAACGCCCCGGAGGCGCGCGTCGCCGCGTTGTCCGGCCCGACACTTGCGCTGGAAGTCGCGCGCGGAATTCCGACCGCCATTGTGGCTGCCAGCACGGACATCCAAACAGCGCCCAAAGTGCAGGATTTGTTTCATCGACCGGCATTTCGCGTCTATACGAGCACCGACTTGCTGGGCGTCGAGCTGGGGGGCGCGTTGAAGAACGTCATTGCCATCGCCGCTGGCGTTTCGGATGGACTCGGTTTTGGCGATAATTCCAAAGCGGCGCTGGTGACGCGGGCGATTGTAGAGATTCGCCGACTCGGTGTGGCGTGCGGCGCGGAAGCGGAAACGTTTTCCGGTCTGAGCGGATTGGGCGATCTCACGGTGACCTGTTTTTCGCGGCTCAGTCGCAATCGCGGTTTCGGCGAACGGCTCGGCCGCGGCGAAAAAATCGCGGATATTCTGGCAAACATGGTGAACGTGGCGGAAGGGTATCCGACCGCGCGGTCGGCCTGGCAACTGGCGCGCAAGCTCAACGTGAGCACGCCGATCATCGATGAAGTTTATGCAATGCTTTACGAGGGCAAGAACGTGGCGTTGGCCTTGCGCGACCTGACCGGTCGGGAGTCGAAGGCGGAAGACTAACTAAAATCCGAATCCCGAATGACGAATATCGAAAGAATGACGAAAGTCCGAAGATGGAAAAGAGGGCAGGGTTCGGAGTAAATTATAATTCGAAATTCGAGCTTCTGGCTTCTTTCGGATTTTGGAATTCGGAATTCGGATTTACAATGCCTCTTTGATAAGCTTCAACAACTCGCGGTAAGTCTCGACCGCTTTGAACTGCCGGAACTCCTTTTTCACGTTCTCCGGCGCCCGGAACAGAAAGCCGACATCGGCCTCCTTGAGCATCGCGGTGTCGTTGTAGGCATCGCCTGCGGCAACGACGTTGTAATTCAAACTTTTCAGCGCCGCGACTGCTTTCTTCTTCTGGTCGTTGACGCGCAGCTTGTAATTGACGATTCGGTCGTTCGCCACTTCGAGCTTGTGGCAAAGGAGCGCAGGCCATTCCAGTTGTCGAAGGAGCGGCTGGGCAAACTCCTCGAACGTGTCGGAGAGGATGATGACTTGAGCGCTGGCACGCAGTTGGCGCAGGAAATCGAGCGCGCCGTCGAGCGGGCGCAATGTGCCGATCACGCGTTGGATGTCGGAGAGCTTGAGGCCGTGCTGGTCGAGGAGGTTGAGCCGGTATTTCATGAGTTTGTCATAATCCGGCTCGTCGCGCGTGGTGCGGCGGAGATCGGGGATGCCGGTCTTTTCGGAAACGGCAATCCAGATTTCGGGCGTCAACACGCCCTCCATGTCCAAAGTCACAATCGACTGTTTCACCGCGCGAGTTTTTCAGGATTTTTTTTGCCTGTCCAGCCGTTGCGGAGCGATGGTGTGTATTTGGCGGCGTTGCGGCGGCCATCCTGGCTGCCATGGAGCCGGGCATCCTGCCCTGGCGGATCAAGACCACGGATGCCCCAAAGCGTCGGGCTGTTTGCAGATCGCCGAACAACCGGGCGTTCTTTCGAGGGGCAGGATGGCGCGTATCTGTTGAGCGCGCCCTTGAACGTGGCGCAGGTTTCCAACCTGCTGTATCGCCGATTTCCAATCGGCAGAGCGTCCCCAGTTTCCGAGGCTTTGCAGGCGGCGAAGCGTCTGCGGGTTGGAAACCTGCGATACAGCAGATTTGGAAATCTGTTTGGCTTGTCCGGCGTCGTCGCGGACGGGACTTAATGCAACTCGGATGGCCGTTTGACAAAGGCGGTGAACAGCGAGAGAGAAAAACACTCCATTAGTCATCTCCGACCCCTTTTCCCGACCCTTTTTCATGATGGATATTACGGACCCGGACCGTCAATTCTTCGTTCACTTGCGTTACAAACTACGATGGCAGTGCGGCACGAAACCCCATATCGTTATGACCACAATTTGGGAAAAGTACGACCACAAAAAAATCCGTAACACTTGGCTGAAATCCAAGCCGAGAATTCCGTGCGGTTGGAAATTATGTTGGCAAACGCTGTTAGGTTCTGGTGGCCGCGCCATCGCTTGCCAGCGACTCGGTGCTGGTAGGCTTGCCGTCTCCGTAATCGATCTGGGAGCTGGGCGCCGTCGGTGTCAGGTTTGGCTGAAGCACGTGTCCCTTGCAAGTTCCTCCGCCTTTCAATTTAACTTCGATGCGGTGAAATCCGGTTGAACGATCACGTCCGAGCCACTCGACAGCTACGCCTGAGAGACCATCGCGATCGACAAAATTCACGGGATCATTGATGACATACCCGTAAAGATTCGTGTCGTCGCCATCAAACCCGATCGGATCTTTGGCCGTCCACCTTCCCGTTTCGGCGTCGTAATCCCGCGCGCCGAAACGGACGAGTTTTGTATCGCCATCGTAAAGGCCTCCCGCAAATCCGAACGGCTGAAAGCCCGGGTTGGAATCACTCAGCACCTGCCCAAACTCATCATAGTCCATGCGCTGGGCAATTTGCCCCGTTGCGGCGTCCGCCACAAGGCGCGGGCTTCCAAGATGGTCCGAAATGATCCGGTAAGTCACTCCGCCTTTGATCATGTAATCGGGCACGCCGTTGCGCGTGCCATATACGAAACGGCTGACAACGTTGCCCGACCCATCAAGTTCGGCGATGCGCCGCAACTGACCGTCGTAGAGGAAGCCTTGGGTAAGGGCGCCGTTGACCTTTTTGCCGATGCTCCGGTTGAGCCCATCGACGAGATATTCAATCTGGGTGGCATTTGGCAGGATGACAGTGATCAGATTTCCGAGTGCATCGTATTGATAGGAGCTGATTTGACCGCCGACATTCCGGGTTTTGAGGTTTCCACTGTCAGTGTATGCGTAAGTGGTCGTGCCGTATTGAGTGAGACGGTCCTGATCGTCGTAGGTCGCGTTAGCGGGGCCGCCAAGGCCGGTAAAGGTAAGGCGATTGTCATTCTTGTCATAGGCATAGGTGGCAACCGTCGCACCGTTTTTGAGAACCGCAGCCAGGCGGTCGCCAGGGTCATAGGTATAGACGTACTGATCGCTGACGCCATCGATCATCTCTGTTTTCTGAATGACACGTCCGGCTTGATCGCGTGTGAATGCGACCGCGTAAAGGGTGGTTGCGTTGAAAGCGGCGCTCGAGTTGGTGATTTCGGCAAAACCGTTGTAAGCCCAACTGTTGGTGATCCCGCCCAGCGTGACCCTCGCAATCATTCCGTTCGTGTCATTGCGAATTAGAGTCAGGGCACCCGCCTGGACAAGCAAACCGTCTGTGTCGTACTGCAATGCGATGGGTGCGCCGCCGCTCACGCTTTGGCTGGTGACCCGGAAGTTGTTGTCGTAAGTGTTGCTGACAATGCCTGGAACTGCTCCGCTCCGTGTTTCTGTGAGGAGTAGACCGCCATCGTAGGTGAAGATGAGGTTTATTCCACCCGGCGCCTGGATCCCGGTCAGCTTGCCGGTGAGGGCATCGTAGCTGTAGCTGTTGGTTCCACGCGCCTGGATGAGTGAACCAAGACGGCCACAGTTACAGTCGCTGGCTGAGTAATCGTATTGAACAACCTCTTGATCGGGCTGTTTCACGGCAATCAATTCTTTGTCGAGATTATAAGTGTAGAGTGTGAAATTAGTTCCGGGCACGACCGCGGGAGGGAAGTAGCGAGTTTTCAAATCCACGGCCGAATACTCGAAGGTGTGGGCCGGTTTGCCGGAAGGCGTCAGGCTGGTGAGATTCCCGTTCGCGTCATGAGCAAGGTTTACCATTCGGCCGTCGTGGGAAGTTTGGGTCGTGACGCGTCCGACGGCATCGTAGGCGAAGATGAGAGAGTAATCCAGTGGGTCGGTGATGTTGGTGACATATCCAGCGGGATTGTAATCGAAGCGATTGGTACGAACGTCGGGTCCGTTCCCTTGGGTGATGGTCTGGAAGAATCCGCGACTGTCGTAAGCATACGTGAGGGGGTCCAGGCCGGCGACCTGCTCCTGCGTGAGTCGTCCCTGTGCATCGAGGTTAAAAACGGCAGTTCGGCCGGCTGCTGTCGTGGTCGTAAGTAACCGCGATGTCGCATCATAGACGCTCGTGCTCACCGCGCCGTTGTCAGTGATGGAGTCGGTGAGCTTCGTCAGGCTGAAGAGGTTGGACGGGTCTGCGAGCGCGGCGGTCCGCGTAGTCGTGACCGTTCGGGTAAGTCCACCAGGGGTCTTTAATTTCACGCTTGAGGCTACCGGCGCCAGCATGCCCCAGCGAGGGTCGGGACCGTACTTAATCGTAATGATACTCCCGTCGGCGTGCGTGATCTGCTCGCTGCCGTCGGTGTTAAGCATCCTCACCGTCTTCGCACCACTCGCCTGCGTCACGGTGCGCCGGATTGCGCCAATGGACAATTGCTCCACTTGATAGGCGCGGCTGCGGCCGAGCGCGGAGGCGGTGGTAACGGTGTAGCCGTTGCTCTGCTCAGTGCGAGTGAGCGTCGTGCTGCCACCAACAGCGTCTTCGTCCTTGATGAGGCGGCCCTGGGCGTCATAGGTGAAGCTGCTGATGTTGCCTAGCGGATTGATGAATTGCTGCAAGAGTCCATCGGTGGAGTAGCTCATCGTGTGCGACTCACCTGCGGGGTTGGTCACGCCGAGCAGCCAGCCGTCGCTGCTCACGCTCAGCGCCGTGCGCTGGCCGCCAGGCGCGATGCGCGCGGTGGGCGCCGCTCCCGAGCGCTCAATGATCGTGACATTGCCATTCTTATCCGTGATCGAGGTGAGATACCCGTCCGCGGCGTAGCCGAACTGGTAGCGCATTGAGCCAGTCAGCGCATCCAGTGTCGTCCGGTGCTGGCCGCTACTGTTGAAGATATAAATTTCACCGCCGTCCTCGGATGACAGTAGGAAGTCTGAATCGAAAAGAGTTGGAGACACGGGTCCCACTTGGCGGATGCGGCGGTTGCCGCGGTCCGTGATGAACAGGCTGCTGTCCGGCCCTACGGCAATGCCGAAAGGATTACTTAGTGCCGCCGCCGTCGCCTCCCCGCCATCGCCGCTGAAGCCATCTGTGCCGTTGCCCGCAATGGTGTTAATGATGCCATCGGATCCCACGCGGCGGATGCGACTGTTGAAGTAGTTCGCAATGAATAGGCTGCCGTCCGATCCCAGCGCCACCCCTATAGGATAATTTAGACTCGCCGCGACCGCGGGCCCGCCGTCGCCGCTGAAGCCGAATATTCCGTTGCCGGCGACTGTGGTGATTATGCCGTCGGGCCCCACGCGTCGGACGCGGTTGTTTCCGCTGTCCGCGACGAACAGGCTGCCGTCCGATCCCACGGCAATGCCCCCAAGGTTATAAAAGACCGAAGCCGTCGCCGGCCCGCCGTCGCCTCCGAAGCCCTCAAAACCGTTGCCAGCAATGGTTGTGATGATGCCGTCTGTCCCCACCCGGCGTATGCGATTCTCGCTTTCTGCGATGAACAGGCTGCCGTCCAATCCCACTGCCACGCCGTTAAGGAAACCCAAGCCCGCCGCCACCGCTGGCCCGCCGTCGCCGTTGGAGCCGCCGAAGATGCCCCTCCCCGCGAGGGTAGTTATGATGCCATCGGGCCTGACGCGGCGGACGCGACGGTTCGCGCTGTCTGCGATAAACAGATTGCCGTCCGATCCCACAGCCACCGCGCTAGGAGCATTAAGGCCTGCCACTACCGCCGGCCCGCCATCGCCACTGAAATCAGCATTGCCATTGCCCGCAACGGTGGTGATGACATGATCGGACCCCACCCGGCGTACGCGGTTATTTTCGTAATCTGCAACGTACAAGCTGCCGTCCGGTCCCACGGCAACACCGAAAAGCGTGCTCATGCTCGCCTCTACTGCCGGACCGCCATCGCCGTCGAAGCCGAGACTCCCGTGGCCCGCGACCGTCGTGATGATCAAAGACAGCGACTCGGCGCGGCGCTGCCGGCCATCTCCAAGCAGGAGCGTGCGGGCCACAGGATCGTAGGCGTGCTGGACGCTCAAGCTCCAGCCGCCCAAACCCGTGGACCGGTTGTCCCACCGCCCAACAAGCGTGTCGTCGTACTGCTGCCACAGCGTGACCTCCACTCTCTCGCGATTTCCGGAAATAGGTGCTCCGTAGTATGAAAAGTGGCCAAATAGGGCGTCATATCCGTTGCCTGGTCTTTCTGATGGCTGTAAATATACGCCGCCATAGACGTAGCCGATTTTCACAGTAACGGGCTGCGCTCCTTGCAGTCTTCGACCGTAAGCATCCTTGCCGTCCCAAATGAATGTGTAAGTCTGCCTAGGCGATGCCGGAAAATTCTGCGCGAAGGGCCGCCCTGCCACGGAAATCTGAAGCTCTATGCGTTTCAGGCTCGCCGGAATCGTTGCCCCGCTCAGGGGAATTTCAAGTGTGTAGGCGTGATTGCGGCCCGGCGTACGTTCACTCTGGTAATGCAGCGTGAACGGCGTGCCGGTGACCGGCAGCGACTCGCCCAGCGTCTGGTTCTGGATGCCGATGATTGAGCCGCACTCTTCATCCGGATCGTCAGGCACAGGCGGGCGTACTTTCGGTAACTTGGGCGCGACCGCATCGGGCGGCGGGCCGAAGGGCCAGTTGAAGTCCCACGGCGTGAAGTGAGTGATGGGCACGCGCCACAGCATCTGGCCGGGCGTAAAGAGCTGTGCCAATCTCGCGCGCTCATCGGACGTGACGCCGAGGGCAGCTAACTTCGTTGCGTCGTCGGCCGTGTCGTCGCCGTCCGTGTCGAGATCGGCCATGCCGCTGGTGATACTGAGCACCTTGATCACGCGACCGTTGGCTGAGGCGATCCACTGGCCTTTCTGTCGGTCGTAATAGCCCGTGGGGACCTCGGAGCCCACCGGGAAGTCCAGGAAGTTTTCAACATAGACGGGCAGTGGCTGGCTGAAGCGCACGTCGGTCGCGCCGGCTGCGACGGCTTCGTCCGCGCTTAATTCTGCGCAGTAAGTGTAGCCACTTGAGGGTGGCAGATTCGCCGGCATCGCAGCAGGTCCGTTGGTTCCAACCGTATACTCAGTAGCGCGGATATTCAGGGAACTGACCGATTGGGTTGTCCCGTTGGCCATGACTAAACTCGCGCCGGTGCCTTGCGGGAACAAAATTGTTGCCCGACGGCTTCCATCGGCATCACTCGTCGCACTTCCCCTCGCCACCTGCATGGCAGCAAGGTTAAGATCGACTGCGGTCACCGCGGTATCGAAAGGAATCATCACGACATCCGGCAGCCAGACGTAGTCGCGCCAGGGTGTGACGATGGCGCGCTGGGCAGCCAGGAAACCGTCTTTCTCGTAGCGGACTGTGAGCTGGCCGCCCCCGTTGACGGCGAGATCGAACAGACCATCGGCGCGACTGAGTGTCTGTCCGAATTCCGAACGGCCCAGGACGGAAATCCGCACGTCCGACAAAGTTGCGCCGTCGCGGGTCCTTACTGTGCCTCGGATCACCGCCGCTCGCCGAGATTCGATCGTCCCATTGGTCACACCCGTCTGAATTGGATTGCCGGAAGCATAGAGAAAAGCGGTGGCAGCGGAAAAATCGGTCGCCACAGTTGTATCCAGCGGTGGGGCCACCGTGCCCGGGTCCGGAGGCAACCCTCCGATTGAGGTCTGGCGCAATCGGAAGAATCTGTTCGTCGATGGCTCGATATTCACCGTGACGATAAACTGGTTGTTTTGCAGGGTGGGACCTGGACTATAGGGCTCCCACAAATTCGTCGTCGAAAGCGCGTCGGTTTCCTCCAAGGCGAATCCACCGGGCGTGTTGGTCCAGGAGAGCTCTGCCGTTTGCGGGTCGAGCACCCTGACCGCGATCGACGGTGACGCGGCCTGCGACCGATTCAAATTTCCGATGAACCAGATCAGCAGAAATAGCAATAATAGCTGGAGGTTTGAGGGTGAGGTTTTCAATGAGGGCCTCGCTTTTGACGAACAGTCAATCTTTTACCAAACGGTGCGCCGATACAAGAACAAAATCGGAATTTTCCTTACCTCCGATTAATCTGTTGTTTGGTATGAGTTCTCCAAAACGCCTTGTAACCGCCAAACGTCCTGCAACTCGAACCGCTTGCTCAATTTCCGTAGGGCAAGCGTCAAAACTCCGGCGACCTTTTTCAACAGAGCCACGGGAAGTTTCTAGTCCTACACTCGAAAAATCTCAAAGCAGTTTGCTGAGGCGAGAAGTAGCGCAGGTTTCCAACCTGCTGTATCGCCGATTTCCAATCGGCAAAGCGTCCCCAGTTCCGCGGCTTTGGAGGCGGCGAAGCGTCTGCGGGTTGGAGACGGTTGGAGACCTGCCATACAGCAGATTTGGAAATCTGCGACTACCGAGCGTCGTCATCAGGCTAAGCAGGTACGCTGCCCGGCGGATCAATCTCACGCACGTCTCCTTGCGCCCGGATATCAAATGGATCGCTGGGCATTCTTCCGGGCGGCAAGATGCCGCCCTCTACGGCAGCCAGGATGGCCGCCGCTACAGGCCGCGTCCGGAAGACAAAAACGGCGCGGACAAAAGTCCGCGCCGCTCGGTTCCTCCCGGGCCGCTCGGTTCAAAACTCAAACATCGTAATAGAGGAAGAATTCGTAAGGGTGCGGGCGCAGGCGAATCGCGTCGGCTTCCTTGCGCTTGGCCGCCGTCCACATCTCCAGGAAGTCTTCGGTAAACACATCGCCCTTGAGCAGGAAAGCGTGGTCTTTGTCCAGCTGGTTCAAGGCCTCCTCCAGACTGCCCGGAGTCTGCGGCACCTTGGACATCTCCTGGGGCGCCAACTCATACATGTTCTTATCAATCGGTTCGCCGGGGTCCATTTTGTTGAGCACCCCGTCCAGGCCGGCCATCAGTAAAGCGGTGTAGCACAGATACGGATTGGCCGAGGGATCGGGCGGCCGATACTCAATGCGCTTGGTCTTGGGATTTTCGCTGTAGGTCGGGATGCGAATGGCCGCGCTGCGGTTGCGCTGGCTGTAGGCCAAATTCACCGGCGCTTCGTAGCCCGGAACCAATCGTTTGTACGAGTTGGTCGTCGGGCTGCACAGGGCGCACAG
>QHOP01000038.1 GCA_003219345.1 Verrucomicrobiota bacterium | reverse complement strand
TGTGCTGGGTGTCAGCGTGGATTCAGCGAAGGCGCACGACAAGTTTGTGACGAAATACAAGCTGCCGTTCACGCTGGTGTCGGACGAAGACAAGAAAATTGTCGAGGCTTACGGCGTTTGGGGCGAGAAAACGTTCATGGGCCGGAAATACCTGGGCACGTATCGCGTGACATTTTTGATCGGGCCGGATGGTCGCATCAAAAAAATCTGGCCGCGAGTGAAGCCGGAGGAACACGCGGAGGAAGTGCTGGCGGCGCTTGAGCTGTAAGTTCACTGGTTCGGCGCGGACCGCGGGTCGTTCACTTGTCGGGAATGAGTTGCGATTCCAGGTTGGACTGCTATTATCCAATAGCATGAAAGAATTCCATATAAAGAATTCATGATGGACGCGTACTCCTACTTGTGGAGCGATAGCGAAGACGAACGTCGTTTCACCATCCTGGAAGCATCCCGCACACGTGACAGCAGCAAGCTGCCGCGCCTCTTGGCACTCCTTCACACTGATACATATTCCAATCGGAGACACATCACGCGAGCCTTGGAGAGCATTGGTGGAGATGAAGCCCAGCGGGCTTTACTTGAACTCCCTGAGCGAGAGGAAGGTCTCATTCTGGGTGACGTAGCCAAATCGCTTGGCCGGCTCAAAATGATCGCGGCACTATCACGTCTCCAGACCATGCAAGATCATCAGTTGGATTGGGTGAGACAGAGCGCACGGTGGGCATGCCAAAAAATGCAAAGGACCACACAACCAAACGCTACACCGAATGGCGGCCCCGCGGCTTCGGTCGGTGATTCGGCAGTCACGGAGGGGCCGCCATCGGTGAGCTGATCGTTAGGCTCCGTCGAGTGTATGGCAAAGCGACGTCTTAAGATTGGAGACCGTGTGCGTGTTTTGCAGGTACCGCCAAGTGTGGAGCATGGCATTCACCCGGACACACGAAGTCTATTCCATCGTTGCGTTGGTCATGTCTATACTGTCCGTGGATTCGATGACTATGAACAGTCGGAATTACATGTTCGCAAGACCGGTGCAGAGTCGTGCCGTGAGGGCTCCGGTTGCCACTGGATTTGGATTGAGCCGGAATTCGTCAAGATTGTTGATGAGAGTGACGCTCCCTAACACCTATTAAGCCCGCGCGGTCAATAGGGAAAAGAATTTCATCACGGAAATTGTTCAATCTCCGTTTCGGCGTCCTCAGAGCGGGAACTCCGTCTTGGTTTCAGATTGGCAGCTCGGACCCGAAGGGCGTCCGGCTGGTCCGGGCTTTCTCCGTGCTGTCTGAGTCTCCGTGGTTATTTTCACCACTGAGGCACAGCGTGGCGGAGCCGCAACTCAAACGAGACTATCGAATGCCAGCCACAAAGAGGCTCAAAATGCTCAAAAAGGATTTCCTTTTGTGGCTCTTGTGCCTTTTTGTGGCCAAGAAAATCTTGTCAGCTTGAAAAAGCGAATCGCAATTTGACACTCGATGGGGCGCGGCCTATAAACCACGATATCGAACATCGAAAATCCAAAATCGTAAATACCCATATGCCATTATCCGTTGGAACCAAAGCCCCTGATTTCACCCTTAAATCCAAGCAAGCCTCCGGCCTGGTGGACGTGAAGCTCAGCAATAATTTCGGCAAAAAGAACACGTTGCTGCTTTTCTTCCCGCTCGCTTTCACCAGCGTCTGCACGCAGGAGATGTGCGACATCACCTCCGGCCTCAACGCTTATTCCGGTTTGAACGCGGACGTGATCGGCGTCAGTGTCGATAGCCCGTTCGCGCAGGAAGCCTGGGCGCAGAAGGAGAAAATCGGCATCACACTGGCGAGTGATCTGAACAAGGAAACGGCCAAGGCTTATGGCACGTTGCTGCCTGACCTGATCGGCCTGGGCGCGGTCAGCGCGCGCGCGGCGTTTGTGATCGACAAGAAGGGGGTCATCCAATACAGCGAACAAACGCCGACGCCGAAGGAACTGCCGAATTTTCACGTCATCAAAGAAACGCTGAGCAAGCTTAAGTAATCGATGCGTGGACGCGTTTCCGGTATTGCGAACCGGCGCCCGCTTTCATTCTCGTCCGTCACTCCGGCTCGCGCTTTGAAGTGGTTGCGCAGGCGTAGCCGCTTAACAACCGGCGATACAGCACTTTGTCAATGGCCCTGCCAACCCAAGAGGGGCCCGCGAGGGACGAGGGGGAGGGGCTGTAAGAACAGAGATTGATTATCGGATTTCCCCTCTCCCTGACCCTCTCCCCACTCCTTCGTCGTGGGGAGAGGGAAATATTTCCGGGGCACTTATTGTGGCAGTATCAAGCGCCCACCCAATAGCTCACTGCAAAATCTTGCTTCCTTTTTTGTCGGTGAATTCTAAAGTCTCGGCCTCTTAACTGAAAATTTGAACCGGAATTTTATGGCTGAAGACAAGTCCGTCGTTAAACAAGTTGAAGCGCCGCCGTTGGCTCCGTTGAATTTCAAACCCCGGCTCGCGCCCACGCCGCGCCGCGCGCCGAAGTATCCCGTTCGAGTCAAAAACGCGGCGGGGCAGGAAGTGATTCTGGGGGATCCTCGCGCCACGCGCGCGCTGGTGGCTTTGATGGACGTGCACGCGGTCAATGGCGGCGCGGCCTGTCACTGGGGCGGGCCGGCCGCGTTCGCGGAAATCATGGCCGCGATCCACGGGATCATGTTTTCCGTGCCAGGTCGCGAGTGGCATGAAGCGTTTAATTTCGTCAACGACGCCGGCCACACGGAAAACGGCGTTTACGCGCTGCGCGCCAACTACGGCTTCGACGGAATGACATTTGAAGATTTGAAACCGTTTCGCAGCATCAAAAGCAAGTTCACTGGCCATGGCGAGTCGCATTTGAATCCGGAGGGCGTGTTGCTCAGCAACGGCCCGCTCGGTTCCGCGTTGCCGCAATCGCAAGGGCTGGCCATCGCGGACAAGGTTGCCAAACGCGATCGCGTTACGATTTGTACCATGAGCGACGGCGCGGCGATGGAAGGCGAGGCCAAAGAAGCGTTCGCGGCCATTCCCGGCCTGGCTTCCAAAGCGCGTGTGAACCCGTATGTGCTGGTGATTTCGGACAATGACACCAAGCTTTCGGGACGCATAACGAAAGACGCCTTCTCCATGCAGAGGACGTTCGCGGCGATGGGCGCGCTGGGATGGAACGTGATCCCGGTGCCGAACGGACACGATCTGCAGGCGGTTTATCTCGCAATTGAGCAAGGGATCGCCGCAGCCAAGGCCGACCCGACCAGGCCGGTCTGTTTGCTGGCGAAAACGATCAAAGGCTACGGCATCAAAGCGACCGAGGAGAATTCCACCGGTGGCCACGGCTTTCCGTTGGCGAACGGCGAGAAGATTGTTGACTGGGTCAATGAGATTTACCGCGGGCAACAACCGCCGGAGGAATTCCTGGATTGGGCGAAGGCGCTGCGGCTCGATTGGGAACAAAAGGAAGCGGCCAAGAAGGCCAAGGCCGCGGCGAGTCCGACTGCCACCGCGCCGGCGGTGAAGAAAGACAAAGTGCAGAGCGGCCTGGCAAAAGCAGCCGTTCGCGCCGCGCAGGAAGGACTGCCGGTCTATTCGATTTCCGCCGATGTGCAAGGCTCCACCGGCATCAGCCTGTTCCAAAAGAGCCTGCCCGACAGGTTCATCGAAGTCGGCATTGCCGAGGCGAACATGATCAGCACGGGCGCGGGCTTCGCCAAAGCCGGCTTCATTCCCATTGTGGATACCTTCGGGCAGTTCGGTGTTACCAAAGGAAATCTGCCGCTCACGATGGCTGCGCTGTCGCAGGCGCCGGTCATCGCGCTGTTCTCCCACGTCGGTTTTCAGGACGCAGCCGATGGCGCGTCGCATCAGGCCACGACCTACCTGGCGGCCACAAGCGCGATTCCGCACACGATCGTCATCGCGCCATCGTGTTCGGAGGAGGCTGAGGCGTTCATGTATCAAGCCATCAAACGCTACGCGGCCGACCGCGCGAGCGGCAAAGATGGCGATACCTACATCTTCTTCGTCGGGCGCGAAAATTATCCGCTCTCCTGGGTCGAAAACGCCAGATATGAGTGGGGCAGGGCGCAGGTGTTGCAGGAGGGCAGCGACGTGGTGCTAGTTGCCTGCGGTCCGCTGCTGAGCAAAGCCATTGAAGCCGGGAAGAAACTGGCGGAGCAAAATATCAAGGCCACTGTGCTCAACAATCCATTCATCAACCGGGTTGACCTCGATACGATTGGCGCGGCGGTC
>QHOP01000037.1 GCA_003219345.1 Verrucomicrobiota bacterium | reverse complement strand
CGAACAATTCGGCGTCGTAGGGCGAGAGAATCAGCGGCGGCCGGTCCATGATGCCGGCCAGCCGCTGAAATTGCTCGAGGCGCGCGACGAGGAAATGACCGGCGTGTTCGTCCGCGGCGCGTAGCGCGGTGTGCCGGTCATAGGCTTCCTTCGCGCCCGCGCCGCCGGTGATGCGATGATACTTGATGCCGGTGAAACCGCGATGGTCGGGCGACGGCAAATAAGGCCGCACGTAATCGAAATCGAGGTCGAAGCCGATGTCGCGGTAGAAATCGCGATAACGCGAGTCGCCGGGATATCCTTCGTGCCGGCTCCAGACCTGTTTGGCGGACTCGAAGTCGCGACCGAACGCCGCGATGCCATTTGGCGTGAAGATGGGCGCGAACACGCCGTAGCGCGGCCGCGGCCGCGCATGCACATTTCTGAAAGCGGGCGCGAGGCGGCCTCCCATTGCGTGCGGTGCGTTTCCTTCTCCGCCAGTTCGATCAGGCAATTGAGATGCCGCACATAGCGGTCCTGCAACAGCGGGTCGAGCAGCATCGAACAGAGCGGTGGCGTGAGCGTAAGCGTCAGGCGCGTCTTCATGCCGTCGCGCAGCCAGTTGTCCATGACCTGTAGGAGCGGGATATAACTCTCCGTCATGGCCTCGAAAAGCCAGTTCTCCTCCAGAAACTTTTCGTGTTCCGGATGCCGGACAAACGGCAGGTGCGCGTGCAGGACGAGAGCAAGATAGCCTTGGGTTCCTTGGCTCATAATGATGTTGAGAAACATCCGGCTCTGCGCGCGGTAGCGCAGATTTCCAAATCTGCTGTATCGCGGGTTTCCAACCCGCAGACGCTTCGCCGCCTCCAATGCCACGGAACTGGGGACGCTCTGCCGATTGGAAATCGGCGATACGGCAGGTTGGCAACCTGCGCTACGTTCAAGGGCGCGCCAAACGGATACTCGGCTTGCCAGAGTTCCCGACTGATCGAAACGATGCGCCGGTTATAGAAATCAAACCTGAACGAAGCCTTTTCGTTGTGCGGACATTTCACGCAGTTTTGCCGCGAAGTGCAGCGCCCCTGTCGGCATAGGGCGTCATCATCGGAACCTCGTTAGGCCACATTCTCAACTCGCGGCGGCTTGAGTTGCGGGTCTTGCGGATGCGCGCCGACTTCGCCGCGGTATTCGGTTTCCCGGCTGAACTCCAGTTCCGCAGCGCGACGGTCGGTCTGGTCGGAGGAAACAGCGACGACCGGCAGTTCGTATTTCCCGTCGGGCAACGCGAAACGGAAACTGAATGAGCCGTCGGGCCGCAATTTGATTTCGCGTCCGCCGATGGTGACCTTCGCGTCCGGTTCGGTCGCGCCGTAAACGATAAGTTCCGCATTGATGTTGAACCAGAACCCTTTCCTGAGCTGGACGCCGCCGAACGGACTTGAAACGCTTCCCATGGCGCCGACGCGCTGTTCCACAGACAACGAGAATTGCGCGGCTGCCGCGGAGGAAATTTCCTGCGCCAGTTTGCGCCGGATCAACTCGGTGATTTCGAGCGAACCAATCCAGACACGGCGCACCTGGTCCATGGAAATCAATTCCGCCAGGGCGCGTTCCTGTTCCGGCGTCCACCGCCCGGTGATTTCAGCGAGGTTGGGCAACCCTGCATAACCTTCAGCGCGCAGTTGCTGGATGGCCTCGGCCAGCGGCACGTTTTCGCTGGCGGCGCTTTTCACCGGGGCGAGGAGTTGATCGAACGTCACCTCGATGGGGATGGTGGCAAAGTGAACGGAAGTGTCCGAGGAGAGCGTGTCCGGCGGAGTCAGGGTCGGCGCGGAAACGGAGACGCTCGTCCAGCGTCCGCTGGTCTTCCCGTAATACCCTAATTCGGCGATAAAGCGGGTCCCGCCGCGACCAACGTGGACGAACCAGTTGCGTGATTCGGGATGAACATGCACCTCGGTGAATGGTTCATCAGCCAGGTGATCGACGAAAACCCGCACGACAAGGTGGCCATCAGCCGAGCGCCGGTTGTATTCCCGGAGCTGCTCGCGGGTCAGGTCCCAATGGGCGTAGAGCCAATGCGGGTCGCGGGCGGCGAGCAGCAGCTTTTTTGTGCCGTACGCTTCGGGCAACTCGCCCGATTCTACCGTTGCCCCGACGTGTTCCGGTGGCGGCGTGGGTCCGAGCGCATAGCGTTGTCCGGGACCGCTCACCGATGGCGCAGTTGGTTCGTCGCCTTCGAGCAGTAGGGGAGGCACCTTGATCGGTCGTTTTCTGCCCGCGGATTTAGCTGCCGTTGCGCTCCGCTTCGACGGCCTTTTTTTGGGCTTTACTTCTGACTTAAGTTTAACGACAGGTTCGCTGCTTTTCCCGGCGGCCGTCCGGGGCAGGCGACGAAGGCGAGGGCGGACGGTTTTGGCCGATGCTTCGGCGGATTGAGAAACAGCCTTGCGACGGCGCGTTGTCTTTTTTTCCGATTTCATATCCCCAGAAAAGATGCGAACCAACCAACGGAGACTACGTCGAGCGCGAGCCTGTGCGCAACGCGAAACTGGCCGTAACCGCCCTGCCTGTAAAGCGTGTTGAGGAATGAGTTGACGCTCCCCTACTTTAGGCTGAGAATTCCCCTGGATGGGATGAGCCAGGCGAAACCAGAAAGCGATTCGGCGACCGCCAAAACAACCGCTCTGCTTTATGTCGTGGACGACGAACCGATGGTCGGCGATGTCGTCCAGGCCATTTTGAAGATGGGCGGTTACGAAACCGTTTTCTTCCAAGACCCTACGGTGGCCTTTAAGACGCTGAGCGAGGCGAATCCAAAGCCAACCTTGCTGCTGACTGATTTTCAAATGCCGCAAATGACCGGGCGGGAATTGATTCTGCGCTGCAAAAAGGCACACCCCACGTTGAAGACCATCCTTTACAGCGGCAATGTGCAGGAGGACACGGTCGCATTTTACCCTGCCCGACCCGACCGCTTTTTGCGAAAGCCGTTCAGTCCGAAAACGCTGATCGATCTGGTGCAAGCCGTGCTGTCAGAGTAACGCGCCGCGGTTTGACACCCCCTTTCGCCTTGCTTACCCTGCGGCATGCCCTTGCGCGGGAAAAAACTCGGCCTGCTGATTTCCGTGCCGCCCGAGCATCCCAACTTCAACCACGGCCTCCGCTTGGCGGGAACTGCGCTGGGGCAAGGGGTGGACGTCTATCTGTACTGCATCGACGAAGCGGTGAAAGGTCTGGGCGATCCACGTCTGCAACGGCTAAAAACGGACGGTGTGAAACTGTTCGCCTGCGCGTACGGGGCCCAGCGTCGCAATATCCCGGTGAGTGAACGAGCCGCGTTCGGCGGCCTGACTATCGTGAATGATTTAATCGCGGGCACGGACCGGTTCGTGAGCTTCAATTGACCGGCGGTGGGCCACACGGCATTCAAAACTGATGAACCCCGGCGTTCTCTTCGTCATCACCACCGACCCGCGAACGAGCCCGCGGCCGGCCGAGGCCGTCCGCATCGCAGCGGGCGTGGGCGCGTGGAGGAAAGCGGCGGTCACGATTTACCTGCGCGACGCCGCGGTTCTGGCGCTGAGCGAATTTCCCGATGAACTGACTGACGGCCTCATTTTCAGCCGTTACCTTCCGCTCGTGGGGGAGTCCAGCGGGGTGGTCTGCGCGCAACGCAGCGCGCCGTGGTTGCGCGAAATCGGGCGCGCACCGGTTTCATTTCGCGAAATTGACGACGAAGAGCTGGCGACGCTCGCGTTGGAGAATCATTACCTCATCCGCTTTTGACATGCGGGTCGTCCTTCACATCGTCACCCGGGCGAACGACGCGTTGGCCGCCGCGACCATCGCGACGCAACAAAAGCGACCGGAGGCGCAAGTCAAAGTTGTGGACTTGACGGCCCCGGAACCCGATTACGCGAAATTACTCGAAGAAATCTTCGCGGCTGATTCGGTTGCGGTCTGGTGAATCAAGGTTCCTGGAGCGACGCCAGAATTTTTCCCGCAGCGGCACGCGGGTGCTCCGCCGCGCAAATCGGTCGGCCAATCACCAGCCAGTTCGCGCCGGCATGGATGGCTTCTTTGGGTGACAGTGTTCGCTTTTGGTCGTCTTTCTTCGCCTCGGGCAGTCGAATGCCCGGCGTGACCAGTTGCATATCCGCGGGAATGATTTGTCGCAGCCCGGCAATTTCCAGCGGCGAGCAAACCAGCCCGCGCAGCCCGCACTTCACGGCCAGCGAGGCCAGCCGTTCGACTTGCCGTCCTACATTCGGTTCCACGCCGATTTCGCCCAGCCCGTCGCGGTCGAGACTGGTCAGCACGGTCACTCCCAGGACGAGTGAGGGTGCACGACCGAGTTTACGGGCGCTTTCCTGAGCGGCCTGTTCGGCGGCGCGCAACATTTCGCTGCCGCCGCTGGCGTGGACGGTGAGCATTTGCACATCGAGCTGCGCGGCGGCTTCGACCGCCCTGGCCACGGTGTTCGGGATGTCGTGGAATTTGAGATCGAGAAAAATCGCGGCGCCGGTTGCGCGGATTTTGCGGACGACTTCCGGGCCGGCGGAGACGAACAATTCCTTGCCGACTTTAAACGCGCCAACGACCGGGGCGAGCTGTTCGACCAGCTTCAGCGCCGCCTCCAGCCTGGGGACATCCAGCGCAACGATGATTGGATTGTGCATAAGGCAAGGATTAAGCCACGGACGGAACAGGGATGAAACAATTTTCAAATCTTGAGCATTCGTCATTTTTGTGCGCCGGCTCATTCCTTGACGCCGCGACGAAGATCGTGCGACTTTGGGCGCGTTTGGCAAAAGAGCCGTTAGGTGCGGTGGCAAACGAACTTTTCGCCGCCGTCGCGCAAACTCCGGCTGTGCAGTCCCTGCAACGGCGTCTGGAGGAAGGCGGCGCATTGTCTTGCGCCGGCGTCAGCGAATCTGCCCAGCCTTTTTTGGCCGCGTTGCTGCGATACTTTTTTCCCCAACGCCCCCTCGTCGTCGTCACCGCCGGCCTCAAGGTTCAGGAAAGTTTTCAGCAGGACATAACAACCTGGTTGCATTTCTCAGCTCGTGGGACTACCCCGAACGAAAACGCTCAACCTCCAACTCTCAAC
>QHOP01000373.1 GCA_003219345.1 Verrucomicrobiota bacterium | reverse complement strand
ATCTCGCGCCGTTGCTGAAAAGCAAAACGATACGAGCTGTCGAAGTTCGTCGCCTCCGCGTGCTGCGTCCGGTTTCGGAACAGGAGTTCAAGCGCGCGTTGCTCGGAGCGCGGTTCGTGGGTCTGGCCCGGCGTGGCAAATACCTGCTCTTCACCCTCCGGCGTCCCCGGGAACGCGCGAAGGTTTCCTTGCTGGGCCACCTTGGCATGACCGGCCGGATGTACCTCCAACCGGCCTCCGCGCCGCTGGCAAAACATGCTGCCGTCGTCTTCTCGCTCGGAAAGACCAACTTCGTTTTTGAAGATACGCGTTGCTTTGGCCGCCTGACGCTGGAGACGCGTTCTCTCGAAACTTTGGGACCCGAACCGTTGAGCGACGACTTCAGCGTGGATTATTTTGCGCGAGCGTTGAACCGGTCCGTGCAACCCATCAAAGTCAAGCTGCTCGACCAATCACTGGTCCCTGGCGTGGGGAATATTTACGCGAGCGAGGCGCTCTTTCGCGCCGGCATTTCGCCGCGATTGCGGGCGCGCAAACTTACCCGCGAGCGGATCGAACGTCTCCGACAAAGCCTCCGCCAGGTGCTGGTTGAGGCGATTCAACTCGGCGCAACGATTCCTCTGGACTGGGCAGGCGCGAGCGGCAAAGGCGGGCTGTTTTATTACGGTCAGGCCGACGGTGCGCCTGATTTCTACGAGGAGCGATTGCTGGTTTATGATCGGGCGGGCAATCCGTGCTCCGTTTGCAACACGCCGATTCGGCGGATCGTTCAGGCCGCCCGAAGCACCTTCTATTGTCCGCGCTGCCAACGGGCTTGACTCGGACAAAACGCCTGTTGACGGTGCGGAGGGTGATTTGTAGATTGGCCGGCCACTGCCGTTCCAGAGTAGCTCAATGGTAGAGCAATCGGCTGTTAACCGATGGGTTGCAGGTTCGAGTCCTGCCTCTGGAGCCAGTCAATCAAGTCGTTGGAGGACAACGACAGTTCCATCGGGCAGAGCGCGAAAAACGCGAAAGTGTGTAGTGAAACGTGTAGTAAGCGCGTGGCGAGACCGCAACCCGCATGGAATTCTGCGACAACCCGGTTCAACCTCGCTCACTGCTCATTAAGCAAAAACCTCGGAGACACCTAAGCTGATAGGTGTCGATGAAACAGAAATATTGGCTCTGCAGACGGAAAAATGTGTTCTTCAGTTTTGATTCGGAGACGGGCAAACGAGAAAAACATCTCCATTGCCAGGGCCTATCTGAGCGGCACTGACCCGAAGTTGGTTGAACGCACATGGGACTTTGTGATGCGAGAGTTTTGTTCGGTGAAAAAAGAAAGTACCCGGCTGCGCCGGGAGCGGGCGATCAAAAGCAAAGCGTTCAACTCTATCCGAAACAAGCGATTGGTTGAAACAACAGCGGAGGATTTTTACACCGTCCTCAAATCCGGCGGGGTGTTTACCCATCATATTCTGCGCTGCCTGCATAATCTGGCTCTTGGGATGGGCTGGGTTCTCGCGCCGGTTATTCCGCCGAAACTCTGGCCGAAAATTGAAAAGAAATTCAAACGAGCCGTCACGCTTCAAGAACATCAAAGGATTGTTCAAAGCGAGAACAACATCGAACGAAGACATTATTACGAGCTTTTGTGGGAAATCGGCGCGGCGCAAACCGACGCGGCCAATCTGACGGCGGCAAACATCGACTGGGAAAACCGGCTGCTTTCGTATCACCGGCAGAAAACCGGCGAACTCTGTATGCTTGAAATCGGACCGCGACTGGAATCGCTGTTGAAAAACCTGCCGTCGGAGGGAGCGCTCTTTCCCCGCATATCGCAACTCCCCGACCGCTGGAGGGCAGCCGAATTCCGGCGGCGTTGCCGGGTGTTGAAAATAGAGGGAATCAGCCTTCACAGTTACCGATACGCTTGGGCTTCACGCGCGAAACGGGTGGGAATGCCGGAACGCTTTGCGCAAAGTGCCTTGGGACACGCCAGTCTCGCGGTTCACCGAGAATACGCGCGGGAGGGGGTCGCAATCTGTCCTTCTCTGGAGAATTACGAAGGGAAACTCGTCTCCGTGCACACGGCTGAAAAACCACTGGCCAAGGCATCCTAACGAGGCGCGAGCGGAAGCACTCCGCTCGCGCCCTTGGACAGATTCAATTATCTGCGGCGGCAGATTCAGCCGCGACTGCGCCTGGGCACGATTGTCGCCCGTTCGCCGGGGTGCCCTGACCCTTCCGGCTGTTCTTGTAACGCCAGTACTCCGTAATCGCATCACAGGCTTTGCCCCACCATTTTTCATCCCGACGCGAATCTTGCAGGATCGCCGACAGAAAGAACTTCTGGCCGTTGGGGGGCGGATGCCCAAGGGGCTTCAACAATCCTCGGCTCATCAAGATCGGAATCTCGTGTGGAGCAATGCCAAGGATTCCTGCCGCCTGTTCCGCCGTCACTCGCGCTGGAATATTCCTCAAATTCAGAAAGCGTTCCATCTCTTGTTGCATAGGTCCTCCTTAAACTCCGATTGACCGGCCAATTGAATGGGTCACCTTCTGCGAAATCATTTCCTCATTCGCGACCGCCTGACCGCATCGTTCCGAAATCGTCTCCACAATGCGGCCAAACCGATGCTCGGGGAACTGTTCCCAAACGATCTTCTGCGCTTTGGCCGTGAGGTTGCTCGCCATGAATTCCAGCGTCAGCCCCGCGTTGGCTTTGAATTCCGCGGTCAGTTGATAGGCGTCATTGCCCTGCAAGAGAATTTGTGCGTTCCCGTTGGCTTGCGCGTAAGGCGAATCCTCGTCAAAGCGTTCAATGACGGCAAAGGCATTGCCGCGTTGACACAGGAGGATTTCGCCGTGGTTCAGATTGAGCAACGCTGATCGAACTTCCCAACGCCCGATCTCCGGCGTGTTGATTTCAAAGTCGCAAGACTCCGGGACTTGATCGGAACGGGTCAATTGCCGTTTGAAATCCTTGATGGATTCCAGTTGCCCGGCAATCGCGCTGGAGGCGGCGCGGTAGCCGTTGATCTCGCCTTCCGAGAGCCGGCAGCCGGAAACCTTGTAGGGCAATACAAGTTCGCCGTTTTGTTTCAATCCGCCATGCCGCCGTTCGATGCCCAGGCATTCGTCAGGCAGGATTGCCCCACCCTCAACCGATTGCGCGCTGACGGGACCCCCCGCGAGCCTTTCCAGTTCGCTCTCTGGAATCACCATCTCGCCCGACGTCGCTCGCGCCACCTTGATTTCGCCTGCTTGAATGCGCGAGAGCAGGCTGAACTCGTCCAGACCGAGCGCAGCCGCGCTCTTGTCAATCGCAAGAGCGCTCTGGCCCGGCGTCTCCTTCATCACTTTCATAACTACTTTCCTTTCTTTTTTACCTGAACTTCGCAACACCAGGGGACCGGCCAGCGAGTGGAATGAAAATCGTTATCATCTCAATTCGCGTCGCTGCCGGAGCCATCCCGGCGTTTTGCGAGTCAGTTTAAGTTTTGAATTCATGGTTCAAAACCGCAGCAATCGCGTACCGCGAATGGCACAATTTGCGACTGCTTCGACCATTCGTTGTCCACAATCCTGGACAAAATTTCCGGCGTTGCGCCCGGTTGAGCACAATCGAACGGAAGAATGGATACCCAAGCACACGCTGGAGCGGGTGCGGGTTTGGGGTCATCAAGCTGGCCGCAAACGGGCGGTCAAGCTCTCGCCATGAAGGGCCTCAGTTGAGGGGCGCTTTTTGCTTGCAGGCAATGATGCCTGACCCATAGCGGGATTTAGAAGATACCAAGTATTAACTTGGCCCCATATTCGGGTGCGGAGAATCCGGCTCCATCGGCCGGTCTCTGATTCCACCAATAGCACAACCAATTCAGAACGCAAGCAGCGGACGAAAAAGGAAGGAAGCAATTTTTTGAGAGTCGCTGGCGGGGCAAAAAGTGGCAGAGGAGCCACGCGGACGGGAAAGAAACAACGGGGTCGTTCTCGGAGGGAAGGCTCGTGAAAGCCTACCGTACGGATTTCCGTTGGGACCTGTGTCCTCAGACCCAAGCTTCTGACATTTTTCAGATTTTAAGAGATCACTTTGGCGAAATCACCCGATAATACAGCGCGCCATTCGTCGTTTGAGCGTCCTGCACTGTGAATGGACCAAAGTTTGTTAGCACCGAGCTCCACTTTGACAAGTCGGTCGAAGTTTGAACGATATAATTACGTCCAGCGGCACCCGCCACATCGAACTGGATTTGTCCTTGCGGCGAAAACCGTGTCGCTTCCAAGCGTGGCGGGAAGTCATAAGCGGCTAAATAAGACCTAAGCTCGGTGCCAAATTTTGCCCTACCGCCGACGTAGAGCGTATCCGGTGACGCAGCGAGTGCGAAAATGATCGAGCTGGGGTCGTCAACGACCGGTGCCCAAGCAGTCGCGTTACTGCTGGTGATTCGACTGTCGAGTCCGGCGAGGGTGATGCGGGTCTGGCCTCCGATTGAGCCGTACTGGCCCCCGGTGTAAACGGTGCTGTATGCAAAGGAAAGGGCATGGACAGTTCCATCCGAGTCGGCCAACCACGGCAACGCTTCTCCCGTGATGGGGTTCAATGCGGCGAGGCTGATTCGGCCTCTTCCGCCAATTTGGCTGAAAGCGCCCCCCGCATACAAGGTGTTCCCTCCAATCGCGAGCGCCACCACAGGTCCATTGGGATTCGGGTTCCAACTGGTCGCATTTCCAGTGACGGGATCCAAAGCGGCAAGGTAGTTCCGGGCCTGCCCACCAATGAATGTAAACGATCCACAGACGTAAATCGTATTGTTAAACAGTATCAAGGATTGGACGGTGCCGTTGGGGTTTGGATTCCAAGTCAGCGAGTTTCCTGACGTCGCGTCCAATGCCCCGAGATATTGGCCGCCGGATGTGGTGCTGAAGCCACCGTAAACCGTGTTGCTCGAAACAACCATGGCCGTGACTCTGCCGCTTATTGCCGGATTCCAAGCGCTCGGAATGCCGGTGCCAGCATCTACAGCAGCTAATTGGCCTCGCGGTTGCCCATCGACGCGGTTGAAATCTCCGCCAAGATAAACCGTATTACTCGCGTACGCCAGTGACCAGACGGTTGCGTTGCAATCAGGATTCCAACTGGTGGCCGCACCGGTTGCCGCGTCTATGGCGGCGACGTGGTTGCGTTGGATTTGAACCAGTCCACCGGAACCCGCGATCAACACGCGATTACTGGAAACGGTCAACGCAGAGACGGAACCGTTCGATTTGAGGTCAAAGTCGGTTGCCAGCCCCGTTACCGGGTCCAACGCTGCGAAATGATTTCGATCTTGTCCCCCAACGTTGCTGAACGGGCCAACCACGTAGATGGCGTTACTGGTCGGCATGATTCGGAATAGACCGTCGTTAGGGTTTGGGTTCCATGCGGTCGCCAATCCCGTGGTAGCGTCAAGCGCAGCGAGGTTGTTTCGTGGTTGGAGATTAGGGAATCCTATTTGTGTGAAGAAACCACCGACATAAACCGTATTTCCGTAAACGGCCACAGTGTTGACTTGCCCAAGGGGAGCGGGATTGAAGGTTGTGGCGTTCCCGGTGGCCGAGTCCACGCCGGCAAGTTGGTAACGCTGCTGCCCGCCAACGTGCGCGAATTGACCGGCCACAATGAGTTGTCCTCCTGTGAACGCTATGCTCCACACGGTATTGTCCGCATCGGGATTCCATGCAGCGGGAGTCCCGGTGGTCGCGTCGAGTGCGGCGACTCGATTCCGCGACAGCCCTACAATATTGGTAAAGCTTCCGGCAACATAAACTGTGCCGTTGGTCGCCAGCAGAGCGTTCACCGTGTTATCGGGGGCTGGATTCCAGTTTAGAACTGCACCAGTACCTGCATCGAGCGCAGCTAACCGGATTCTTGGCTGGCCGTCGATTTGGGTGAAGTCACCCCCGACGTAAACAGCATTATCCAGCAGCGCGATGGTTGTTACCTGCGCATCAGCCACTGGACTCCAATCCGGGTCAATGGTCTTGTCCGCCCGTATGTGTGCCAGGTTCGTGCGGGAGAGCTCGCCAACTAAAGTAAATTTACCACCTACGTAATACCCACCCACCCCGTCTCCGACCATGACACTTACGGAGCCGTTGGCAACCGGGTAGGATGTATCGGGCGGATTCGAGAAAACATTCAGCACTACGCTCCCCGTCACAAATGGCCCCACATGAGTAAAATCGCCAGCCACATAAACGACGCCGTTCGTTTCCAGAATCGAATAAACAGGCGCGTCCGCGATCCAGAAGTTCTGTTTAGGATTATTCGGTGGAATGATCTGCGCGGCCGAGAATCTGTCTGCACCGTTGACGATGATAGTTACCATTGCACTCGTCACAGCTCCTTTGTCATCGGTTGCTTTTGCGGTCAGCGTGATCACGCCGGGCTGGGAATCCGTCCAGGTAAAACTGTAGGTCGAAGACGTGGGCAGAGTCGCAAGCAGTGTATCTCCTGCGAAAAACTCAACCTTGACCACCTGTCCATCCGTATCCAGGGCGGTGGCAGTGAGCTGGACTGTCGCGGGTGCTGTGAAGACCGCCCCTTCCTGCGGTGCGGTGAAACTGATGTGGGGCGGGCTGTTCGGCGCGACCACGGAAATGGTGACCGCACCAGAAGTGGTGGTAGCACCGAAATTGTCCGTCGCTTTCGCAGCGAGGGGGAATCTCCCCACCGGAAGATTGTTCCAAGTCATACTATAAGGCGCGTTGGTACTCGAACCAACCAACTTGCCTCCGGCATAGAAGTCCACCCTAGTCACATTTCCGTCGCTATCGGAGGCGTCCGCGATGATTTGCAAACTCGTCCCGCCCGTAAATGTCGCGCCGTTCGTCGGGTTGGTAATGTTCACAACCGGAGGAACGTCATTAGTGGGCGGGTTGACTCGAATAGCAACGCCAGCTGAGTTGCCGATCGCTCCCAGATTATCGGTGGCCTGCGCATATATGACATAATCCCCGGTGAACACGTTCCTCCAGGTAACGGAGTAAGGAGAATTGGTGGCAGTGCCCAAAAACGTATCCCCCGCAAAGAAGTCCACGCGACTCACCGAGCCGTCGCTATCCGTCGCGTCAGCGGTGACTGTGATATCGCCAGCAAACGGGAAGTTCGCTCCTGACGCCGGACTGGTGATTGCGATAACAGGAGGATTGTTATCGAGCGCCCAACCTGCAAACTGATTGGAGGGTTTTTGGCCAGCGAACCGGAAACTGCCCCCTACAAGCAATTCGGTTCCCGTGGGCGACAACGCCTTCACGAGTGTCGAGACTCCTGTAACCCCGCTTCCTAGTCCTGACCAGGCATTGCCATCCCACTGGGCCAGCACTGGTATCTTCTGCCCTGCGACCGTCGTAAAATTGCCACCGATGAACACCAGTTTTCCAAAGACCGCGATGACGCTTACGTCACTGTCGGCACCACCGCCCAAAGCAGACCAATTTTGACCGTCCCATCGAGCAATGTGGTTGGCGTTTGCGGTACCAGCCTGCGTAAATATTCCACCCGCGTACAGATTCGTTCCATCGAAGGCCAATGAGTCAACCGATGGGATTGATCCGGGCAGGGTCACGCCACCGCCAACGGCAGACCAATTCTGACCGTCCCACTTGGCGATCCCGACAGCGGCGGTGCTCCCGGCGGTGTCGAACGAGCCACCAACGTAAACGTCGTTACCAGCAACGGTAATGGCTTTGACTATAGCACTGAAGGCGCCGCGAGTGACACCGCCGCCTGCGTCCCACCAATTCGTTCCGTCCCAACGCGCAATGTTGTTTGCGCTCACACCACCAATGCTTGAAAAAACTCCTCCGGCGTAAACATTGCCATTGGGAGCAACGGCGATTGCATCAATCCAACCGTCGCTGGTCAGGCCGCTTCCGAGCGGCGACCACTTTGTTCCGTCCCATTTCGCAATCCGGCTGGCGCTCACACCACCTGCTTCGGAAAACCTTCCGCCCGCATACACCTCGCCCGACAATGCCGTGGCGATAGCCAATACAGGCAGATCAAAGCCGTTCGATGAAACCGTGCCGAGCGCAGACCAGCTAAAGCCGTCCCACTTGGCAATACGATTGGCGGAAGCGCCACCTGCTGAGGTGAAGTCGCCACCCACGTAAACGTTCGTGCCACGAGCTATCACTGCATTTACCAGAGTTGGATTGCCGCCATCCAAAGCGTAGTTCAACGCGGACCACTTTTGCCCGTCCCACTTGGCCACTCGCGAAGCGCTGACTTCCTCGGCCGAAGTGAAATTTCCGCCTGCGTACACTGTCCCGTTCTTCGCAACAACTGAGTAAACGGCTATAGTGCCACCCCCGCCAACCCCGGCGCCCAGTGAGGACCATTCTATGCCGTCCCATTTGGCGATGCCGAACGTGGGTACGCCGCCCGCTTCGGTCAGACTGCCTCCCACGTACAGATCCGATCCGTCGAAGGTTAACGAATAAATATCTCCTCCCGTTACGCCCCCTCCCAATTCCGACCACTGATCACCATCCCATTTGGCGATCCGTTTGGCGGGAGTTCCGCCGGCATTGCCAAACAAGCCGCCAACGAACACTTCATTTCCTTTCGCTGCGATCGCCTGAACCATGTTGTCCATTCCCGCCCCGAGCGGTAACCAGCTTACCCCATTCCACTTGGCGATCCGTTTGACCTCAGCACCACCTGAGTTGGTAAAGTTGCCTCCTGCGTACACGCTCCCATCAGCGGCAATGGCAATGGCCGTTACCCGCGTGTTCGCATCCCCGAGTCCGGCCCCGAGGGCGGACCAACTCGACCCGTCCCACTTGGCTATATTCCTCGCGCTGATGCCCCCCGCCGTGCTGAATCTTCCGCCCGCGTACAAGTTGGTGCCATCGCTCGCCAAGGCGTAAACGTTGAGGTTGACCCCCATATTGGTTCCAGTTTCCAAAGCATTCCATTGAGTGCCGTCCCATTTCGCCACGTAACCAAATCTCTGTCCGTTCAGCGACGCAAAATCACCTCCTACGTAAACAGCATTCCCTTGGGTCACAATCGCATTAACAGCATCGGTGGTTCCGTTGGTTGAACCCTGGCCAAGTCCCGACCAGTGCCGGCCATCCCAAAGAGCGATATAGTTGATGTCACCGGGGCTTCCGCCGAAACGACCACCCACATAAACCTGATCATTGTCCGTGAGCGCCAGCGCGTGCACGTCAGCGTAAATATTTGGCAGACCAAATCGGTCATCCCAGTTCACATCCTGGGCGAGCGACGAGTGTGACATGCCGCAAACGACCATTAGTGTGACGATAACCAAAAGGGAGGAACGTTCAGGTTTCATACGCTTATCTTTTCTTCTTCAATCCGGCCAGAGGCCATTCATCCCATACATGCGACATCGAAGGGCAGAACCCGACACCGAAAACGGCGTCGCGGACAGATTCATGTGCGCAGGTTGCGCGGCAACCGCCGGGCGATTGCTGCCGACCGAAGGCAGTGACGAGTCCGCTGGCGCCGTCGGTGCGGCTTTGAAGCAGGTCCACCTTGTTGTGAATCTCAATCTGCCCCCGCCACGCTTCCACGATTCTCCAATCAGCGGTCGGGCTTTGTTTTAAGAGCGTATAAGAATAAAGAACGTTTTCGCTCCCCTTTTCCTTCAGTTTTACCGTCATCCTGAACGGATATTTCACCTCCATTATCTCCTCCTCGGTCATCAGGTCGTCGCTGGGCTGCCAGACGACGCTCTCCGGTGATTTCACACCGGGCACCTGTCCTTGCTTCATCAAATTCTGGAAGTATTTCATTCCGCTCAAATAGACTTTGGACACGGGCCTTTTTTCGATTTCCCTGTGTGCCATCCGCTCCAAGGACGCGCGGCATCCAACGGCAAAAATAGAAAAGAGAACCAGTAATCCTGTGAGCTCGATTGATGCGGCTCTCGCGGGAGCTGCGGGCGTCTGCCAAAAAGATTTGGATTTCGTCTTCATACTTGTTTCATCAACTTAAATTTCAGCCTTCTCCGGACGCGTCGTTTCTCGCCAACAATAAACGCCGCTGTCGCCTTATGTCTTTCACAAACAGGACTGCGGCCACGACCAGGCTCGCACAGCCAATCCATGCAATGACGATAGACAACCAGCCGGTGATCCACGTGGACAGATAATACAACCCGTATCCCAAAATGAACGGCACGACGAAAGACCGGTGGCTCTGAGTATCAAACACAAGATTTTCCTTCTTCCTCTTCAGCCACACACCTAAGGCGGCAGCTACGAAAAGCACCTGAGTGACGAGTATTCCGACGGACAACCATTCTACCGGGCCGACCAGTTTCCAATCCTCCTTCGACAAGCGGCGCAACGCAGCCAGCGACAAGCCGCTCCACACAACGGCAATAAAGGTGAGAATCCACGCCGAGACATACGCACGAAAGATTCGCGTAGAATTTGCAGTTTTCATAAAAGTTAACGATTCCCTTTTGTCGGCGGCATGGATGATTCATCGAGCGCTGCAAGCGACTGACGGGCCTTGCCAAACCCGGTGTCATGAGGGTGGTTGCGGAGCGCTGGATTCGTCAGTATCTGAATGGCATTACGCGCCGTCCTTTTCTGTTTTCGCTTCATATTTTGGTCGAGTCGCATTTGCTCTCCACTTCATACATGCGCGGTCGGAGGGCAAAACCCGACAACGAAAATCACCTCAAGGGTGCTCCACCCAACCAGCCTGACTATCGCGGGATGGTTTCACTCTAAAGCAGTGATCGGCCCGCGAGAGCCAGCAAACTCGAACCTAGTTCGATTTAGCATTGGCTCTTTCAACTGCTTCGATCTCCGCCAACGACGGCGCGTGCCAAATGTGAAACAGCCCGTCAATGTTGACCGACACCAGCACGTTGCCGTCGGGAGAAAATCCGGTTCGATAAAAGAACGAACCACGCCCTTCGAGGTTGGCGACTTCCTGTCGAGTGGGAAGGTCCCACAGTTTGACCGCTTCCTTCGAGTTGCTGCCCGTGGCCAGGCGTTGTCCATCGGATGAAAACGTGACCGAATGCACGCTAAGTAAAGTCCCTCGCAGCGCCGTCAGTTCCTGACCAGTCTCAGGGTCCCACAGCTTTGTCAGGCCATCTTCACTCCCAGTGGCCATTAGCTTCCCGTCGGGTGAAAATGCCACACCGGTAACCATCCGGCGGTGACCGTCGAACCTTTTCAACTGGCGGCCTGTTGCAACCTCCCAAATTGTCACCATTCCGTCGGTGTGGCCGCTTGCCAGCAGATTTCCGTTAGGAGAAAGGCAAGCCGTATTGGCCCTTTGATCTATTTTCCAAGACGGCTTTTCCCTCCAGGAATCAGTTTCCCAGAACCGAATCTTGCGCTCGAAATCCACGATGAACAATTCCTTTCCTTCGCCGACAAAATCCACATAAAGGGGCCGGCCAGTGCATAAGACGAAGTTCGTGATGTCGCGGCGTGCTGGCAAATCCCAAATTCGGAGGGCTCCCGCTTGGTCGCCGATTGCCAGGAGCCTGCCATCGAGAGAAATGGCCATTTCCCCATCGCCGCCAACAGTGGAAATAGTCTCCCTCTGGCGGGCGTTGACTGGATCCCACAGAGCCACTACTCCGTCCCGGTTCAGAGTGACCAGATCCTTTGAGTCCGGCGAGAATGCAAACTTGAACACGGGCACAGGCGCGTCGCGTGAAGTCTGATCACTGTGATTGACCGTAGCATCCCAAATCTTTACTTCGCCGTCTTTGCTGCTACTCACGAGCCTTTTGCCGTCAGGCGAAAAGGCCAAAGAATAGACCTCGTCCAGGTGTCCGCGAAGGAGAGAGATTTGCTTCTGATTAGTGACATCCCAAAAGCGGATCGTCTGATCTCCACTCGCACTGGCTAAGGTCTTGCCGTCGGGTCCAAATGCAAGCGAGGCGACCCACGAGTCGTGCCCGACGAGAGTGCCTGCGGCTTCTCCGGTTGGGACGACCCAAATCCGAATCGTCTTGTCGGAAAATCCTGATCCGGAAGCCAGAACTTTGCTGTCTGGCGAGAATGCAAGTGCTGTGATCGATTCTTCCGAGGCAACGATACGGCGCTCTTTGCCAGCCGTATTCAAGTTAAACAAGCGAATCTCTCCATTCAATTCACCAACAGCAAGCCATACCCCATCAGCTGAGAGAGCCACGGCTCCTTGATGGCCCCCGCTCTCCTGCGCTGGAATACGCTTGATCACCTGCTGCGCTTCCAAATCCCAAATCCGGACCATCCGATCGGTCGCATACACGGCCAGAGTCTTGCCTTCTGGTCCGAACGCCAGCGACACTGGAAACCCGCCAGTCTGAAATTGTGCCACCGAGTTCTTCGTCGTGACGTTCCACAACTCGACGACTGGTCGACGGCTGGCATTGGTACTCCCGTACGCCAGAAGCGTTCCGTCGTGGGAAACCGCGAGCGCCCTGCCTTGTCCAAAGCCGGCAAGGTCGATAAGCTGTTGGCGGGTGATTGGGTCCCAGAGCCTGACCACACCAAAAACGTCTCGAAAAATCACCGCTTTGCCGTTGTCGGCGAATGCGACCATCATCACGGAATCCGGCTGCTTATGGAGAGTGAACAGGGAATCACCCCGACACCGCTGCCACAGGTATCGCCATTCCCATCCGCGAAGGTCTGTCTGTCCGGACGTGGGCCGGTTGCGTTCCAACACTTCGCGGGCGCGTCCAAGGTTGTTCGCAGTCAGCGCCTGTTGCACGACAGTCATGTCGGATGCATAGGCAAACCGCCGTGCTCTCAACTCTTCCGACTCCGCCCGAAAACGCTGTTGTTGTTCATCAGCGCGCGCCTTATCAGCCTCCTGTCGGCGAAGGTCCGCTTCTCTGCGTGCCCTCTGCTCTCGGAACAGCGACCACGTCGCAATTCCCAAGCCCACGATCAACGTCAGCACCACGATGGTTCCCGCCGCAAAGACAAGCTTGTTCCTCCGTATCAGTTTCTCCAGCCGATAAACCGAGCTGGGAGGGCGGGCCACCACCGGTTCGTTGTGGAGAAACCGACTCAAATCCATCGCCAGGCCGTTGGCCGTCTCGTAGCGCCGGGATCGATTCTTCTCCAGACACTTCATGACCACCCAGTCGAGGTCCCCGCGCAATTGTGAGCCGAGCTTTACAGAATCCGTGGATCGAGCCTTTGCCACAGTGGTGCGTTGCGCATCCGTCAGGGTGGCCAGTCGGGTGCTCGGGCGCGGCGGTTCGATCTCTCGAATCGTGCGGCGGATGCCGTCCAGTCCCTGCTTCAGAAGGTCCTTGGCGTCGAACGGAGTGTCACCCGTCAAAAGTTCATAGAGGAGTACGCCCAGACTGTAGATGTCGCTGCGCGTGTCGATATCCAGCCCGCTCATCTCCGCCTGTTCTGGACTCATATAAGCCGGCGTCCCTATGAACTGGTGCAGTTCCGTGTAAACGGTGCCGTCGGTCAAGCGGCCTTGCGTGGCTTTGGCGATGCCAAAGTCAATGACCTTCGGAACCGGCACGCCGTCGTGCAAAGTGACCAGAATGTTCGACGGCTTCAGGTCGCGGTGGATGATTCCTTTTTGATGTGCATGCTGTACGGCGTTGCAGACCTGGATGAACAACTCCAGTCGTTCGTTGGTGTCGAGGTGGTTTTGATCGCAGTAGTCGGTGATGCGAACGCCCCGAACCAATTCCATCACAAAAAAAGGGCGGCCGTTCTCGGTCGTGCCTGCATCCAGCACCTTGGCAATGTTCGGATGGTCCATCATCGCCAGCGCCTGGCGCTCCCCCTCGAAGCGAGCAACAACCTGCCGGGTGTCCATACCCAGCTTCACGACCTTGAGGGCTACGCGTCGGCGGACGGGCTCTTCCTGCTCGGCCACATAGACAACGCCACACCCGCCTTCACCAAGCTTCTCACGCAGTTTGTAATGACCGATGCGTGCGCCCGGTTGTTCTTCGGGTGGTAGCGTCACTCGGACGGTGTCTCCTTGCTCCGCTCTTTCGGCTGGGGATTCTGCTGCGTCGCCCGGAGCGTTCAACGCAGCACCGCTCTCTTCAAAAAACTTGTCGGCGTCTGGCTCGGCGGACAACAAGACTTGGAGGCGGCGACGCAATTCGGGGTTGTCTGCGCACGCGGCGTCGAGGAACGCCTTGCGCTGGACCGGATCGGTCAACTTCCGGGCGGCATCGAAAAGCGTTTCTTCCTGTTGTCTGGCGTCATTCATCATCGAAACGGGCACAGGTTCTTCTTCTGATACATGCGCCGGCAGAAGGCAAAAACCGACACTTAAATCACACCCTCCATCCCAGGTTCAAAGCTCCTGCCTGACGGCCCCGAACAACCACGCCTTGGCGTAGGCCCAATGGCGTTCGACAGTGCGCTCGGTCACGTTCAGGCTTTCCGCCACTTCCCGGTTGGTCAGTCCGCCGAAGAATTTCATCACCACCACGCGCGCCTTTTCAGGGTCCTCGGCCTGAAGACGCTCCAACGCCTCGTTGATCAAGAGCACCTTTTCGTCGGGCGTCGTGTCGGCGAGTTCCAATTCCTGAATGTCGATGCGCACCTGACCTCCGCCGTGCTTGAGCCGGGACCTGCGCCGCGCCCGCTCAATCAGTATGCGGCGCATGGCTTCCGCTGCAGCGCCAAAAAAGTGTCCACGGTTCTGCCAGCCCATTTCCTCGTCGGTCGTGAGGCGAAGCCACGCCTCATGGACCAAGGCAGTCGGTTGCAGCGTTTGATTTTGGGCCTCACGGGACATCTTAATGGCCGCCAGTCGCCGCAACTCATCATAAACGAGAGGCAGTAAGCGTTCGGATGAGTTTTCCTCGCCTCGTTCGACCGCTTGCAGGATTTGGGTCAGGTCGGTCATAGGGCTCTGCGCACGGCGGCCAGAGTCAATGTCAGGAAGGTTTGAATTCGCTCATATGCCGACGGCGTTGGTGATGGAAGTTATCAGACTATTGCTCCAAAACCAACCGTTCTTCAAAGGTAAAGATCGGCGGCTGGACAGAAGCATGATTGGATTCTTTCGGGTTTGGTCTGCTAATGCGCGACGTTCGCAGTCATCTACCGAACCCGAAACGAAGGTGTGAGTGCTTTAGAGTGAAGAGAAGACAAGATCCGCATTCGGTGGAAGGTTGGCGGTTAGTTGGTGTCGGTTAGTTGATTGACATGAGAGAAGAGACCTGTCAGAGTGCGAGACGTGAGCCGTGCTGAGGGGTTTCAACGTTCGTGGTGCTTTTATGAAACCCCGGGAAGTTCCTCCACTGAGTTCCCCGATCTGGAACGAATTCACAGCTTGGAAGCGTTCTGAATTATGAAGAGTTTTCCTGCACCTGGATGGACTTCAGTTTCTTTTGGCTTTTTTGGTGCAAGTTTGGCTTTTTTTATTTTCTTCTCAGCTTCCCAATGGATGCCGGCGGCGGATTTGACCGGATGGGGAGATAAGGTCGTATTTCCTTTGGGCGGCAGAAGCTCGACCTTCACGAAGATTTCCGCCAGAGGGAATCACGTTTTGGGATTGACCAGCAAAG
>QHOP01000036.1 GCA_003219345.1 Verrucomicrobiota bacterium | reverse complement strand
TCCAGGTGCCAGTATAAAGTCCAGTCTCTTTAACGGCACTTCGAGGCAGTTTGCCCGCGGCTCGACAATTCCAAAGCGGCCTGGCCGCAAATCCTCTGTGAGATCAAGCACCTGACAGGCCAGGTAAGCTTGGCTTTCCGGATCAAACCGGGGCAGGGTCAATGTTTTGCCTGCTGCCAGCGCGTGCCGCAGTAACGGTTCAACCTCGAGTTCGTCGGATAGCGGCGCATAGAGCAGGACGATCTGCGCTTCACGCCAAATCTGCTCCTGTTGCAGCCTCGAACAAGCCTGAGTGGAAGCTGCGAGGCGATCGGACGGGGAAAACCGCTTCAGTTCGTTGCGAACGCGGCGGCGCAGCGCGGCCTTTTGCTCCCGAACGTTTTCATTCATTGCTGCTCCCGCTCCCGCGGTTGAGTCGGCGCGGCCTTTGGCTTGGACCTTTGGGCTTTGGCTTGCCGCGTCAATGTTCGCCATTTCTCGACCCGCTCCTGAATCTTCTTTTCGACGCCTTGATCCGACGGGTCATAGTAATGTTTTTCGGCGCCGAGGTACTCCTGAACCACGAAGTGCTCAGGAAAATTGTGGGCATATTGGTAACCCTCGCCGTGGCCGAGCCGCCTGGCGCCCGGAAAATGCGCATCGCGCAAATGCTCCGGCACTGGCAGAGTGCGCCCGGAACGAACGTCTCCCAACGCAGCGTCAATGGCGGTGATGACAGAATTACTCTTGTTCGCCGTGGCGATGTAAAGCGCCGCCTCAGCAATGGGAATGCGCGCCTCCGGCCAGCCGATGAATTCAGCCGCTTGAAACGCCGCGTTGGCCAGCACCAGCGCCATCGGGTCGGCCAACCCTACGTCTTCCGCCGCATGAATCACGATGCGTCGGGCAATGAAGCGCGGGTCCTCGCCCGCGTGGATCATTTTCGCCAGCCAATACAGCGTCGCGTCCGGGTCGCTGCCACGCATCGACTTGATAAAAGCGGAAATCGTGTCGTAATGCGCGTCGCCGTCTCCGTCATAAACCACGGCCTTCTTTTGAATGCACTGTTCTGCAACGGCCAGATCAATGTGAATGAAGCCGTCGTTGGCGGGCGCAGTGGTGAGCGCGGCGATCTCCAGCGAGTTCAACGCTTTGCGGGCGTCGCCATCGGCCACTTTCGCCAGATGCCGCAACGCGGCTTCGTCGGCTCGAATTTTGAATTGACCCAGACCCCGTTCCGTGTCGGTCAGCGCCCGCCTGAGCAACTCGTAAAGCTCGTCTTCGCCCAACGGACTCAGTTCAAAAATCTGTGAACGTGAGACCAGGGGCGAGTTGACGAAGAAGAACGGGTTATGCGTCGTCGCGCCGATCAAACGCACCACGCCGCTCTCCACGTCCGGCAGCAACACGTCCTGCTGCGCTTTGTTGAACCGGTGAATTTCGTCGATGAACAGAATCGTCGATTGTCCTTTGTTCTCCAGCCGGTTGGCCGCCGCCGACAGCACCCGTCGCATGTCGGCCACGTTCGACTCGACGCCGCTGAGCCGTTCAAATTTGCTTTTGGTCTGGTTGGCGATGATTTGCGCCAGCGAGGTCTTGCCGGTGCCGGGCGGTCCGTAAAAAATCAGCGATTGGATGCGGTCTGCTTCGATGGCGCGCCGGAGCAACTGACCCGGCCCGAGAAGGTGCGACTGGCCGGTGAACTCCTGGAGATTGCGAGGCCGCATTCGCGCAGCGAGTGGCTGATGGTGAAATGCTGCTTCTTCCGCGGCAGTCGATTCGGCTGCTGCAGGCGCGGAGCGGGGAGCGAACAAGTCATCGCGCGGCATGCCGTTAACTTAGCAGTTCGGAGGCGAGTTGCCTAGAAGCGGTTGGATAACTCCAACCTCCGTGGGGCACTCGTTGGGATCGCCCCTATTCAGGAAACCAGTTTTAGAACAAAAAAGCTCGCCGGACGGGCGAAGTCCACATCATTGATCTGAAAAAAAAACCCCGCCGTAATGCCGTGTATAACAGTTCCTTTGAACTTAATAGAAACAGGTGGGACCCGCTCGATGGCTTTCGACTTCCAGTTAAGGCCTGTCGGCCACCACCCGAGCCAAGGTCCCGTCATTGGTTTACTTACGGTTCAAGGACTTGGTTTCTAAACACGAACATGGCAGGGTTAAATCGCTCTTCAAATTCGCATTCCAAAGATCACGCGCCCGTCCGCCCTCACAACCTCAAACGCTTAACGGGTGAACTATCGGCGAGGGATAAACTTTTCTCAAGCGAAAATTCATGCCGCGAACGGCGCAACAGGCCTGCTCTAAAGTCCGACGCAGGTGCTCTGAAAAAATCTGACACTGATCGCGTGAATTTCACTTGTCCTCGTTCTCGTCAGTTTCACGGCTTTTCGAGGACGAGGACGAACCACACATCGGCTCGCCGTTCTGGTTGTTAACTCATGGCTTCGCGCGGACATGGCTGTCCGTGCTCCAGGCTCGCACACGAGAGATTCTCCTCTTCATCCGTTTTGCGAAATGGCTCAGCTGCCCTTTTGCGCAAGAGAACTGCCGCATTACCAGCGGGTTCTGTAGGTTGCCAGTTGGCCGCGGCCCTGCTTTAATTAAACTGCGACTATGGAACTGGAAATCCTTCAGGTGATGAAGCAGGCCGCTGGAACCCGGTTTTCTTACAAGGAAATTGGCAAGCTCGTGGATCGCGAGGCGTATCGTGAAAATGCGCACTGGGCCAGGCCGATCCTCGAAAAGCTCGTCTTCGAACGCCACATCTGGAAGGACGATGCGTTCTACCTTTACCCGACAGAAGACCAAAAGTCGGAGCACCGTCGGAAGGAGGGAAAAGTCAAATCCTCCGGCATGCAAAGTCACGGCCTGCCGGAGGAAGAGTGATTTGGACGTGTGCCGCACGCTGTAGCCGCAACCTTCAGGCTGCGTGCTTGGGATTTCCGGACGGCCGCGGGCGCAACCTGAAGGTTGCGGCTACAACGCAGCGTGTTTGGGATGCGCCCGAGTCCGCCGGCCTGCCTGAACCGGCACCCTTCTTTACTTCTCTCGATCCGTTCCGCCAAAGTTCGGGTCGAGTTCTTTGAGGATTTCCTGCCGAGTCCGATCCAGCTCGACTCCTAGTTGTTGCAAGACTCGCCCGGCGATGCCATCGCCTTCAAGCAGAAGGCCGAGGAAAATGCTTTCGGTGCCGACGTAGGTATGATGAAGCGCTTTGGCCTCCTTGGCAGCAAACGCCAGGACTTTCTTTACGCGCGGGGTGTAAGGGATGTTGCCGGTCATCTGCTGGTCGGGACCAGCGCCAATCATCTTTTCGACCTCGCTCCGGACGGTCTGGAGATCCACGCCCATATTTCGGAGCACGTTGACGGCGACGCCCTGGCCGAGCCTGATCAGGCCGAGCAAGAGATGTTCGGTGCCGACGAAATTGTGATTGAAGCGGTCGGCTTCCTTGCGCGCCAAAGCGAGGGCGTGTTGAGCGCGTGGCGTGAAATTACTCATCGTCTCCTCGGCAGGCGGCGTTCGAGGGAACGGGGTGCCGGCCAGAACGGATGGCACGGAGAAAAGTCGGCGAAAGAAACCGGATGGCTTCTTGGGGGCAACCTGTTCGGAGATTCCGCCCATTCGCTCAATGACATCCAATCCTATCGACCGAAACTGAGCAGCGCTCAGATACCCCGCCTCCACCAGCGCCATGGTTTTCAAATTGTCGCGACCGCTGATCACGGGCTCTTTGCCGGTTTCAAGCGCGATGAGCAGTTGCGCCATCGTGCCGATGAAGGCGTCGGGAAACCAGCTCTCGGTCCAGCGCGGCTGATGAAATTCTTTGTCTCCAATGGCGGCGTAGCGAATGGTTGAAGGCGTCGTGTACGGGCTTTTGCACCAGCCGATGTCGCCAATGGCCAGACCTTTCGTGCCTTCGATTCGCCATTCTATCCGGATGTCAGCCGGGCAACCTTCCTTCGCCGGCCCGGTCCAGGTGTCGTCGATGCCGACGCAGCGCAGGCCGTTCTCGTATTCCAGAATGTAAATGCAGATGCCGTCGGTGTGGTTGAACTTTGTGCGCGGGTCGGTGCGTACGCTGCAATAAATCCCTTCCGGATCGCCGAACCAGTAACGAAACGTGTCGAGATGATGGATCGACATGATCCGGAGCGTGAGCCAGCCGAGTTCCTGGTGCCAGTCCATCCAATGCGGAACGCCGCGCATATCAATCGTCGCAAAGACCGGTTCACCGAGCGCGCCGTTTCCCAGGAGTGTTTTGGCGGCGCGGACCGATTGGTCGTACCGCATGTTTTGATTTACCGCGAGCGCAACGCCGGCAGCTTCGCACACGCGCACTGCTTCGACTGCTTCGGCGTAGTTCATTCCGAGCGGTTTTTGCGCGAGAATGCCTTTGACCGTCTTGCGCTCGCAGGCCGCTTTGATCAACGCGAGTTGGTGGATCGGAGGCACGGCGATGTCGAGCACTTCGATCGACGGATCGTCGAGCAGTTGTTTCGGCGTGTCGTAAACCTTCGGGATGCCATGTCGCAGCGCGACTTGCTCGGCTCTCGCGCGCGTGCGTGAGGCGA
>QHOP01000035.1 GCA_003219345.1 Verrucomicrobiota bacterium | reverse complement strand
TTCGACGCGGAAACCGACTACGTCATCGTCGAAGGCCAATTGTTGTGGCACGTCGGAGTCATCGGCATTGTCGCTTCACGCGTGTTGCGCGAGTTTCACCGACCCACAATCATCATTGGAGGCGAAGGAGAGGAATGGCGCGGTTCGGGGCGCAGCATCGCAGGGTTTGACCTCGCGGCGGCCCTGCGCGAGTGCCAGGATTTGCTGGTGCGACACGGCGGTCACGCGATGGCGGCCGGACTTTCCATTCGACCGGGAAATCTGGATGCGTTGCGGAGTCGGCTCAACGAGCTGGCGCGGCGGACCCTGACGCGCGACCAGTTGCAGCCGCTGATGCGTCTGGACGCGGAAGTCAATTTGAGCGAGCTGACGCGGGAGCGGCTGGAGGAATTGCAGCGTCTGGAGCCGGTCGGGCAGGGGAACCCACCGGTGCAACTCGTTGTTCGCCGTGTCGCGCTCCACCGGCCGCCACAGCGGATGGGACGCAACCAGCAGCACGCGAGACTGTGGCTCACCGACGGGGGCAGTGTTGGCGAGGTCATTTGGTGGAACTGCGAGGACGCGGCGTTGCCCTCCGGGCGCTTCGACCTGGCGTTTGCTCCCCAGATCAACGAATACAACGGTTCGCGTTCGGTGCGGTTGAAATTTTTGGACTGGCAGTCCGCGGACTAGTGTCATGCCACAGAAATACCCATACAATGTGAAGGTTACGCTTTCCCCTCACCGAGCCTTCGGCCACCCTCTCCCCATCCGATGGGGAGAGGGCAGGGTGAGGGGCGCTGCTGTTTCCAGCTTGGTCGGCGTCATTGTAAAGAAGCGTTAGCTCAGCATACTTGAACTCATCTCATAATATGGTGTACGGATCGCGGCGTTCACGCCGCTTCAGCTTTCAATTGCGAAATATCCGCCGGAAATCAACTGGCTTGCCGACGTTGAAGCGGGCTGAAGCCCGCGCTCCGGTATTTATGAGATGGCTTCCAGTACTGGTTGCAGGTCGAAAAGCGCCCAGCCATCATCCGTGCCACGACGTGCAACGAGTAACTTACAACCTGCAACTGTTGAAATGATTTCCGCTGTCATCGTTGCCGCCGGCAAAGGCGCCCGGATGGGACCGGGCGTTGATAAGCTTTTTCTGGAGGTGGCCGGCCGTCCGGTGGTGGCTCACACATGGCAACGGTTCGATAATGCGGCCTGCATCGACGAAGTCATCCTCGTTGTGCGGGACACGGTGCAGCCCGCCTTCACCGCGCTTGCCGAAAAGTTCTTTTTCAAAAAACCGTATCGCCTGATCGTCGGGGGAAAAGAGAGGCAGGACTCGGTCTGGAACGGTTTGCAGGCGTTGGATCCAGCGGCGGAGATTGTCGTGATCCAGG
Organism: Verrucomicrobiota bacterium; assembly: GCA_003219345.1. Taxonomy (GTDB): domain Bacteria; phylum Verrucomicrobiota; class Verrucomicrobiia; order Limisphaerales; family AV2; genus AV2. The sequence goes on along the minus strand of QHOP01000035.1, from coordinate 2,976 downwards.
ACGGCGCGCGTCCTTGCACTTCGGAGAAACTTATTGCCGACACCGTTCGGGCCGCGCGCGAGGTCGGCGCTGGCGTGGCGGCGCAACGAGTGACCGACACGATCAAGGAATCCGACGGAGGAACCCGGGTCGCCAGGACGGTGGACCGCTCGAACCTTTGGGCCGTGCAAACGCCGCAGACGTTTCGTGTGGAGGTGATTCGCCGGGCGCTGGCGGCGGTGCGGCAAAAGGGTTTATCGGTGACCGACGACACCGCGGCCTGCACATTGATCGGTCAACCGGTCGAGTTGGTCGGAAGCGCCGCGCCGAACCCCAAGGTCACGGTAGCCACGGATTTGCCTTACCTTGAACTTCTTTTGCGGGCGTAAACGCGAGGCGTGACAGGTGTGTTGCGCGCGCGCATGAACCTGCCCCTCACCCCTTCCCTCTGCCCCTCGGAGGGGGAGAGGGTGGCCGAAGTTCGGGTGAGGGGCGGTTCATCCCAATGCGCTGCCGATTTTTGGCGTCTTTCCGCGCACCATGCGCGCCTGTTCGCGCTCAAGCCAAGCCCGCTCTTGCCAATTAGACAGCCGCCCATTACTGTCGTGTTGATTATCAGTTTATGAAGAAACGCATTTTATACAGTTTGCTCCTCACCGCGCTCACTCTTAACCTGCTCCTGGGTGCCCGCCTCTACTTCAGCTACGCCCAGGCGGGCGAGAAGGACGACGTTTACCAAAACATCGAGCTGTTCACGCGCGTACTCGAACGTGTGCGCAAAGACTATGTGGACGGGGATAAATTGACTTATAAAGAGCTGATTTATTCGGCGCTGAAAGGGATGCTGAATTCGCTGGACCCGCACAGCGAGTTCATGGACGCGGAAAAATACAATGAACTGAAGAATGACACGGAAGGGCTGTTTGGCGGAGTCGGCATCGTGATCAGCGTGCGCGACAATTTTCTGACCGTCGTCGCGCCGATGGAAGATACGCCGGCGTTCAAAGCGGGGATTTTAACCGGCGATCGCATCATCAAAATCGAGGGAAAGAGCACGGAGAGATTGAGCCTCCCGGACGCAGTGAAACGATTGCGCGGTGCGCCAGGTACGGAGGTGAACATTACCGTGCTGCGCCCAATGTCCGGACAGGTTCGCGACATCAAACTGACCCGCGCCGAGATCAAGGTGGATACCGTCAAGGACATCAACGGTAAACGTGAGTTTCCAATCGGCGAAGGTAAAATCGGTTACATCCGCCTCACGCAGTTTGGCGAGCAGACCGGTTCTGAACTCGACGACGCGCTGAAGAGACTCGACAAACAGGGGATGCAGGCTCTGATTTTGGACTTGCGCAACAACCCCGGCGGTCTGCTCGATCAGGCAGCGAAAGTTTGCGAGAAGTTTCTGCCGAAGAACCAGTTGATCGTTTCTACGGAAGGGCGGCACGCGGAGGAGCGGACGAGCATTGCTTCTTCAGGGCGCGGCGCACATCCCAATCTGCCGCTCGTGATCCTGGTCAACAACGGCAGCGCCAGCGCTTCGGAAATCGTGGCCGGCTGCTTGCAGGACACCACGACGACAGGCGTTTCGCGGGCGGTCATTCTTGGCGAACAGACCTTTGGAAAAGGTTCGGTGCAAAAGATTCTGCCGGTGGGAGACGGCTCCGCCTTGCGCCTGACCACGGCGAAATATTACACGCCCAGCCACAAGGTGATCCATGAAAAGGGGATCACCCCTGACATTGTCGTCCCGATGACGGCGGAAGAAGAAGAGGCTCTTTTTCTGCGGCGCATCCCCGGCGGACTCGAAACCCTACCCGCCGATCAGCGGGAAAAAGCCATGAGCCTCCATGACACCCAGTTGGAACGGGCCATGGACGTGCTCAAAGGCATCGCTCTTTACGCCAAGCGGGCCAGCGTGAGCGAGAGGGTCCCTGGCAAAAAGGGCGAAAAAGTCGCCGTCGCCAATTGACGGTCAACTCCACGCCCGCGGTTCCCGCCAGCATGGCCGGCAAGCGGAGGGCGTCCGGGCGATCAGCGGATGACTCTCCTTGCCCTCGAAACTTCCTGCGATGAAACCAGCGCAGCGGTGGTCCGGGACGGACGCGTGCTGGCCAACGTCGTTTCTTCGCAAATCGCGCTTCACGCCGAGTATGGCGGCGTGGTGCCCGAACTGGCCACGCGCCAACATCTGCGCAATCTGGTTCCCGTCGCGCAAACAGCCTTGTGCGAGGCCAAGGTGACGGCGAAGCAGTTGGATGCCGTGGCGGCAACGCGTGGTCCGGGACTGCCCAGCGCGTTGATGGTCGGATGCAAGGCCGCGCAGGCGATGGCTTTCGCGCTGCGAAAGGCGTTTCTTGGTATTCACCATCACGAGGCCCATCTCTACTCGCCGTGGATTGGCGGCGACCCGCCAGTTGCGGATTTTGCTTCATTTCAGCCGAACGTCTCGCTCATCGTCAGCGGCGGGCACACCATGATTGTCCACGTCGAAGCGGAACTGAAGCATCGATTGCTTGGCTCGACTGTCGATGACGCCGCAGGCGAATGTTTCGACAAAGTAGCGAAGCTCATCGGCGTGCCGTATCCAGGCGGGCCTGCGCTGGAAATACTGGCCGAGGGCGGGAACTCGCGCGCTTTTGATTTCCCCCGGCCGATGCTCAACGAGCCGAATGACGATTTGAGCTTCAGCGGACTGAAGACTTCCGTGCGCTACTTTTTGCGGTATCATCCTGAAATTCTCAATGACGGCCGGCGTTTGCGCGACCTCTGTGCCAGCGTGCAGGCGGCCATCCTGGAGGTGCTGGTGACCAAAACCGTGCGGACGGCGAAGCGCCTGGGCCTCAGATGTGTGACTGCTTCGGGCGGCGTCACCTGCAACCGTGACCTGCGCAAAGAGCTGGCCGCCGCATGCGGGAAAAACGCGTTGACGCTGCGCCTCGCGGAGAAAAATCTCTGCACGGACAACGCGGCCATGATCGGCATTCTGGCCGAGCG
>QHOP01000034.1 GCA_003219345.1 Verrucomicrobiota bacterium | reverse complement strand
ATTGAGTCATGAAGCGAAACAGACGACAAATGACTTCCACGGACAAAAACGCGACGACGAGCGCGACGGGGACAGTTATCCAGAGCGGCCAGCCGCTTGAAACGTACGCACTGACTGCGAATTGGGAGTTCGGCGAAAACCTTTTGCACAGCGTCAGCCAAAAGGCATCGTCGAAAAGCAAAACCGAAAGCGCGATCGCGAGCAGGTTGAAGAAACAATAATTGCCCGTGGCCATGATGAGCAGCATCAGAAGCACAAAGGCGGCTCCAGCCACGGAACTGAACGGCGGCGGCATGAACACAAACAGGGGCGCCACCAGCTCGATGGCGAACATGACAACGACCGACAGTTTATGAAACCAGCCCGGCAGTTGGTGCATATGCCAGGCTGTCCAGGCGGGCAGCGGCTGAGTTTCGTAGTGATAACGCAGCGCGGTGAGATTCCGCCACGTCCGGTCCCGGCTGCGCCATTTGGCAAAGCCAGACGAAAACATCAGCCGAAACGTCAGCCACCAGAGGAGCCACAAGATAATTCGCGACGGCGCCGCGGCTGGTGGAAATTTGGGCAACAGTTCAATCGGCGCGATGAAGACGGCCAGGAAACCGGCCTCCAAAAGCAGGATGTCCCACTGGTAGCTCAAAAAAATCCGGCAGATGCTGAACAACGAAAGGTAGAATATCCAGAGCAGAATCAACAGAGGAATCGGTGCGATACCGACGACGAGAAGGAGCGACAGCGTGGCGCCGCCCTGACAGAGGAATTGGAGGAAGGCGTCGCTTGCGTTCCACCAGCACAGGGTTGGGATTTGCAGAAAGCGCGCCGACCCCCAGCTTTGGTTCGCGAGCAGGAAGTCGCGTGCGGGCAAAATGCCGCGACTGCCCACCAACCCTTTGATCTGCATCGCCAGCGAAACGAACGCTGTAAAATAAATCAATCCGATCAGACGCAGAAAAAGCCAACCGGAGAGGAGATAAGTTCCCGACCCAGCGTTTGGATTGGAGAGTTCCCAATGTTGCATGGCAAACCACGGCTGTTGAATTCCGACGAATTCCGCCGTCGTTAATTTTGCCGCAAAGAGATTTCCGGGCAATACAGTCCTTTGCACTCGCGCCGCCACCATTCCCCGGTCGCGCGGCGTGTGGCTACGTCGGTGAAACGATACTCGTAAAGCACCGCGCGGACAGAGCGCGGCGGTGGGTCGGGAAACGGATTCTTTTGCAGCAATGCCAACACCTCAGGCGAACCTTGCAGCAGGCGGACGAGAAAATTCATGAACCATGGCTCGCGACGATAGTCGCCCAGCGCGGCGAACCACATTTGCCAATCAAGTCGCGGCTGGTGGGGCGCGACGAAGGCGGGGCGCCGCTTCAACTCGCCCGGCTTCCATTTGAATTCGTAGGGCAGCCAGATGACTCCGTCGTTGCTGCCTTCGACGACAATTTCCGGCCGCGTCGTCGTCATCACCGCGAACAGCCCGTAGGAGTTGACCGTGCGGAGTGGGGAGGCCAATCGCAATAGTTGCAGCGCAGGGCGGGGCAGATTTTCCACGCGGAACAATCGGGCCACGGTTTCAAGGCCGCTCAGCACCAGAACGATGGCGGCCAGCACCGCCACCCCGATGGTGCGAAGCCCCTTCCGCGAACCCACCCCTGACCCATCCCAGAGGGGGAACTCGACCGGTACGTCCGGAGGCCGGCGGCCTTCCTCCGGCGGGGCTGGAGTCAGGTTCATAGTCTGTGAGCGGCTCTGGACGGGACGCGGGACGTCCTCGGGTCGGCTGGCCTCCTGCGGCTGCGACCCGGACGCGACGGGAGGAGTCAGTCGCCTGTTCACGAACGCGGCTGCGGAGGAGGGCAGGAGTCGAAGCCAGAACGCGTCGTCCAGCAGCAGCAGGCAAAGCGCCACGGTGAGCAGGTTGAAGAAGCAGTAGTTGCCGGTCAGGGAAATCAGCAGCATAAACAGGACGAACGCGCCGCAGGCGATTTGGCGCGCGCGCCGCCCGCAGAAAATCAGGAAGGGCGCCGCCAGTTCGGTGATAAACATGAGAGCGCAACAAGTCCTCTGAATCCATAAGGGCAGTTGATGCGCATACCAGCCAATCCACGTCGGCAACGGTTGCGTTTCGTAGTGAACGGCAAGCGCGGTCAGGTTCCACCACGTCGGGTCACGGCTCAGCAGTTTCACTGCGCCGGACATGAACATCAGTCTAAAGAGAAGCCAGCGGCAGAGCCAGAGCACAATAACCGAAGGCACCGTTTCACGCGACAATTTCGGCAGCCACTGCTGCGGAGCGAGAGAGATCGCAACAAAGCCGGTCTCCAGGAGAAGGATGTCCCATTGGAAACTGAGAAAATCACGGCAGACCGTTGAAAGCGACAGGTAAATGGCCCAGAGAAAAAGCAAGTCGAGGACAGGCGCAACGCCCGCGATAAGCAACAACGAAAGGGCGACGCCGGCCGCGCATTGCAGGTGGATAAATCCGTCGCTGGCATTGAACCAGCAGAAAGTCGGCACCCACCAGCAGCGTTCGGGACCGAGCCGTTCACTGACGGCTTCGAGATAATCGGCGACGGGCAATATGCCGTTGTGTCCGATCAGTCCGTCGATCTGCGTCCAGAGGGAGATGAAGGCGATGAGGTAGATGACGCCGAGCACGCGGATGAAAATCCACCGGGAAAGATACAGGGCCGAGCGCTCACTTTGGATCGTGGAAGCGAGTTGCGTGAACCCGTTGACGAGCGGCTGCATCCGGGACGGAACTGGTGTGGTGTAACTAACGCTGCGTTACTATAGTTTCGGCGAATTCACTGACCTGGTGGGCTGCGCTTTCTTTTTGAAAATGATGATGTGCTGCCAGGGCAGCGTCTCGATGGTTTCAGCCCATTCGACCGCCTGCACGGACATTTCCTTGCGCACCTGGGCCTCGGACATCTTGTGGACTTCTTTGATGGGCACTTTCGGGTCCTCGGCGCGGAACTCGACGAAGACGACGCGCCCGTCCGGCTTCAGCGCCTGGCAAATCGCTTGAAGCATTTCGTAGGGATGATCGAATTCGTGATAGACGTCCACCATCAGGACCAGGTCCAGCGAGTTGCTCTTCAGCTTCGGGTCGGTGATGGTGCCGAGCACACCTTTGACGTTCGTGATTTTCCGCTCCGCCATTTTTTTGGCGAGCAGCTCGAGCATTTCCTGCTGGATATCGACGGCGTAAACGAGGCCGCTTTCGCCGACCGCTTTCGCCATGCGCCAACTGTAGTAGCCGGTGCCCGCGCCGATATCCGCCACGGCGTCGCCCGGTTTGAGCTTCAGCGCTTTGAGCAGAAGTTCCGGTTTCTCCTCGTCTTCGCGTTCCGGGCGTTCCAGCCAGTCCGCCGCCTGATGGCCCATGACGTGGGCGATTTCGCGGCCGAGGTAAAATTTGCCGATGCCGTTGGGGTCGTGTTGCTGACGGTATTCGTAACGCGTGTCGGCATTAACCTTCAGCTTTTCTTCCGCAGCCGGAATGGCGGCCGGCAGACTGCCGAACAGGCAGGGCAAAAGAACCTGGAAAGCAAGGCGCGTGTGAGCTCTCATGCGCCGAGGCTAGGCTGAATTCGGTTTGAGTTCAACCCGCTGAACAGACCCATCCGCGCTCACGGCAGGCGCAGGCGATAAAACCGCTGTTGGTCGGTTGCCGAATCGAAGACGGTCACGTTTGTCGCATACGGTTGGGCGACCAGGTTCGTCAACGTTAGCCAATTGCTCAGACCAGACAGCGAGCCGCGAAATTCGACTGCGTAAGCCTGATCGGCCTGGGCCATAAACGCCAGATTCAATTGTCCGTTCGTGACGGTGATGAGATCAATTTCCGGCGACGGCACGTATTCAATCAAGAGCTGGGGCGCGTTTCCCGTGTCTTCGCGCGACGCGAAGCGGCGCGCGGTGAAGTTGGCTTCTTCCGATCGGCAAATGAGCATCCAGCCGAAGTTCGACCCCGGATCATCCACCCAGGACTGCACATCCGCCACCAGTGCCGGGGTCGAGAGGAACTTGTAGGGTGAATCACCGAAGCTATAGACGAATGTCTCGGCACTGATCTCCGGCGCGAAATCGTCGGTGGCAGCGCCGCCCGGAATGGTCCAGGTGTTCGTCGTGAAGGCGAACCGGGCATTCCACGTGGCTTCGCCGGCCGTCGCCGGCGCACCTTGACCCGGATGAACCGTATCGGGCGATTCCTTGTCGCCCTCTCCCCAAGGTTTCAGAACCCGATGCAGGCCGAAAGACGATGACGTGTAACCGTCCTTGGGCTGGCCGCTGATCACGACAACAAAATCGACCTTCGTGATATGTGAGCCTGTAGGAATC
>QHOP01000033.1 GCA_003219345.1 Verrucomicrobiota bacterium | reverse complement strand
ACCAATCGAGAGGACGACGCCGCCGTCAAGCTTTTCAACCGAAGCACCGAACAACTGGAAATCGATGTCTGCGGCGCGCCCGATCACTGCGCCGTTGAACATCGGATGGTTTGAAATGATGTCATAGCCAATGCCGGGATGAACCGTCAGCGGGAGTTCCTGCCGGAATGCGTTCGCGAGCACGCAGGCATTGCGGAACCGATGCAGAACCATCTGACGCCCCGGCGCCAGTTGGTGCGCGCGCATCGCCAGCAACAAGTCCGCGCGCGCCGCCGCCAGCGGATGCGATGGTTTGGTGCGAAGCAGCTTTTCCAGTGATTCGATTGCTGGCAGCGATGTGCCATCTTCGTAAACGAATCTCCCCAGCGCGCGACCGTAGCCTTCGTCACGCAGCCCGCCCGCGAGCAGCGCGAGGTGAATATAGCGCCCGGTCTCGTCCCACGCGCCGAAGGTCCCGGCGGCGACGTTGTCGCGGACGCTCTCAGTGGAACGGCCGGTAAAGGAGAACTCCCAGTCGTGGATCGTGCCGGCGCCATTGGTCGCCAGATGCGAAAGCCAGCCGCGTTCCATCATCTGGTTGAGCAGCAGTTGGCCGCCGTTCTTGATGAGATGCGCCCCGTAAATCAGCATGACGGCCGCATTTCGCTTCAGCGCGGCCTTAATCGTTTGCGCGCAATCGTGGATGGTTTTGGCAGCGTGCTTCGGGCACGGCGGAGGGGAATCCGCAGCCTCCACCAGAATCTGCTCCAGGCGGCTTTGGCTGTCGCGTTCGGCGAGTGCATAGACCTTCAGCTTCCGCAGGTCGAGAGGGGAGGGGAAATGCGACATCGCAAACCTCGGTTGAGTCAGTTGGCAAAAACCAGGTCCAACAGCGCGTCGCCGTCGCGGTAGTCAGGGATCACCACGTCCGCCCCGACACCCAGGAGACGCCGGCGTTTCCATTCGTCCAGGTGGCCGGAACCGTTGTTGGCTTCGTCGCTGGCGACGGCCACAGCCAGTCCGCCGGCTTCCTTCGTGTTTTGGATCTCCACGTAGCCATCGCCGAATGCGAGGAGTTGTTCGCCGGGGATTTTGTTTTCGCGCAGGATGCGTTCGATCACCATTTTCTTGGAAAACTTTTTGTAATCATCGACCGCGCCGTAAATGTGTTTGCCGAAATAGCGGGTGACGTCCAGCAGTTGCGCCTCTTGCCGAACATACGGTTCGTCCGTGCCGCTGGCGAGGTAAAGCGCAAGACCGCGGCGGCGCAAGTTCTCCAGCAGTGGGCGCGAGCCAAGGACGAGAAGATCATCGGGCCTGAGCGCACCATTCCGCAGACCGTCGATGCGATGGGCAATCCGTTCATCCAGCCGGCGTAAATACTCATTCTTGTACCAAAGCGGCTCGCGCGCCCGCCCGCCGCGGTCTTTGACTCGCTCCGCGAATTGAATCATCTGATAAATCGTCTGTTTGCCGTTCTGCCGCATGATGTCATCGCTCATCAATTGCCGGACCTGGTCGTCCGTTTCAGCGTTGCGGCGCGGCAGCATTTCCAGGAACATCGCGATCATGACTTCCACCCAACCTTCGCGAATCAGGGAAAGCGTGCCGTCAAAATCGAACAACACATGACTAATGCCGGGGCGGGGTGTGAAGCCGGAACTGAATTCGATCAACCCTTTGAACGAGGAAACGAGCGACATTTGATGGTGAGTTATCCGGCTTTTGCGTAAAAGTCAATCGTGCGACAGATCTGGCTGTGTCCTGGTTTGCTTCGGGCTGGTTGCAGTTGGCAACGGCGCGAAAACCTGTTATGCATCCCAGCCCATGAAGCCAAAGTTTCCATCCATCACGCGCCGTGCTTTTGTCAAGTCGGTCGCTGTTGCCGGGACCGGGCTGGCCGTCGGATCAGGTGCCTTGGCCCGGAACTCAGCGCCGGCGCCGAACCGTCGGAACGTCAAACTTGGCCTCGACAACTTCTCCGTGCGCGCCCTCGGTTGGAAGGTGCCGCGACTGATTGATTACGCCGCGGAACTCAAGACGGATTCGCTTTTTATTACCGACCTTTATGCGTTTGAAAAGTTCGACGACGATTATCTGAGGGACTTGCGGAAAAGGGCGGCGGATCAAGGGCTCCAGATTCATCTCGGTTCCTGGAGCATTTGCCCGAGCTCGAAAGCGTTCAAAAAAGACTGGGGCACAGCCGAAGAACATCTCCGGCTGGGCATTCGGATGGCGAAGGCGCTGGGGTCGCCGGTGTTTCGAGTCGTTCTTGGGACGGGCGAAGATCGCCTGACGGAGGGCGGCATCGAAGCGCGCATTGCCGACACCGTCCACGTCTGCCGGGCCTGTCGCAGCCAGGCCATGGATGCCGGTGTGAAAATCGCCGTGGAGAATCACGCGGGCGACATGCAGGCCTGGGAGCTGGTCACGCTCATCGAGGCGGCGGGCAAGGATTATGTCGGGGCGAATATCGACTCCGGCAACGCGTGTTGGACGTTTGAGGACCCGCTCTCGAATCTCGAAATCCTCGGTCCCTATGTCGTCACGAGCAGTTTGCGCGACTCGGCGGTTTGGGAATCGGCCAACGGCGCGACCGTTCAATGGACCGCGATGGGCGAGGGGACCGTGGACGAGAAAGGTTACTTCGAGAAATTCGCGGCGCTCTGCCCTGGTGTGCCGGTGCACATCGAAACGATTTCCGGTTTCAACCGCGAGTTGGCCTATTTCAAAAAGGATTTCTGGAAAGCCTGGCCAAAGGCGCGGGCGGAGGATTTGGCGAAATTCATCGCCCTGGCCAAGCGCGGCAAACCGCGAGAACCGTGGCAGCCGCCCGCCGGCAAGGACCGCAAGCTGGCGGAGCAGGAGTTTCAGAAAGACCAGATCGAACGGAGTATTCGCTATTGTAAAGAAGTGTTGGGACTGGGATTGAGCTGATGAACCAAGAAAAAAAGGGAACCGCCTTCTACCTGACTGATCTTTCCGCAGGCAACACCGTGGTCCAACGACAATTCGGGTGGGATTAAAAACGCAAACGCGCGGAGTCTCGTTCGGCGCGGCGGCAATTCGCGTTTGGGAGCATTGACCAGACGCGGCAGAGTTACCGGCTGCTAATCCGGCTGAAGATGGGCGGCAAACTCAAACTCGGTTTCGACAACTACGCCATTCGGGCGCTGGGCTGGAAGGCGCGCCAGCTCATTGAATACGCCGCGTCACTCGGATTGGACTCGATCCTGCTGTCCGATCCCGACGTCTTCGAGAGCCAGAGCGACCGGTATTTGCGCGAAATCAAGTCGCGGGCCGACGCGCTGGGCATCGAGATTCAAGTGGGCATGTTGAGCATTTGTCGAGGTTCAAAATCGTTCGATCCTCGACGTGGAACAGCGGAGGAGCAGTTAAAGCTCACGATCCGCATCGCCAAGACTCTTGGCTCGCCAGTCGCGCGCTGTGTGTTGGGGCACGTCGATGACCGAAAAAGCGCCGGCGGCATCGAAGCGCGCATCGCGGAGACCGTTAAAGTCCTGAAGCAGGTCCGCAGTTACGCGCTGGAGTCAGGAGTCAAAATCGCCGTCGAGAACCACGCGGGCGATATGCAATCCTGGGAACTGGTTACGCTCATCGAGGAAGCCGGACGCGATTTTGTCGGAGCGACGATGGACTCCGGGAACGCGACTTGGGCGCTCGAAGACCCGTTGCACAATCTTGAAGTGCTCGGGCCATACGCGTTGACCACGGGTATTCGCGACTCCGCGCTCTGGGACACGCCCGAAGGCGCTATGTTGCAATGGACGGCGATGGGCGAGGGACTCGTGGATTGGAAGCGCTACTTCAAACGCTTCGCGGAGCTGTGCCCGAACACCCCCGTCCAGTTGGAAATCATTTCCGGCCGACCGATACTGATTCCGTATTTGGAGGACGGCTTCTGGGACGCTTACCCGAAGGCGCGGATTCGGGAATTCATGAAATTCGCGGCGCTTGCCCGCTCTGGTTCGCCGCGCCGGCCGTTTGTTGTTCCGGCGGGAAAGAACGCAAAAAACGCGGAACAGGAGTTTCAGAAAGGCGAACTGGAACGCAGCATCAGGTATTGCAAGGATGTTCTCAAGTTGGGATTGAACGCGTAACACGCGCGCCGACGAGACGCAGCAACGAAGCAGTTCAAACCGCGAAACACGAAATACGCCAAAGAACCGATCCGCTTGACTTGTAGCAATATGGTGGAGGCCATCCCGAGCACGACTACACATCGCAAATCTGAACGCCTTGCTTCAACGAGGCGAGCACATCGGAACGCGCGGGAACGAATTCCTGCGCCACATGCCCTTTGAACCCGGTTTCCACAATGGCCTTCATCACGGTGGCATAATTCAACTCCTGAGTGTCGTCGATCTCGTGCCGGCCGGGAACGCCGCCGGTGTGATAGTGAGCGATGTATTCGTGGTTCTCGCGGATGGTGCGGATCACGTCGCCTTCCATGAT
>QHOP01000032.1:1925-9394 GCA_003219345.1 Verrucomicrobiota bacterium | reverse complement strand
TCTTCCGGCAAGGGGTTACCGGCGTTTGAGTCGAGGGACGAGGCCAGGCCAAGAACCTCATCTATCTCATGCTCGGTCACAGCCAGGAGATCATATTTATTGGGGTCGGTTGAGTCACGCGAGAGGTTCATCCGGGACGTGTGCAAACCGATAATGCCATCAACGCCTCCAGGGAGCCCGGAATTCTTTCCGGTGATCCCCAACGCCCTAAGGTTGGCCGTTTTAACCCTGATGTTGCCGGTGCCGGTTACCGGGTTATTCGCGCCGGCTGGAAGATTGGCCAGGGCGATAGTGTCGTTTGCGGTGGCAGCATCGTTTTGAAGGGCGGTTCGGAATTGCGAGTAGGGTATATTGTAGTACCACCAACTGCTGTGACCCGCCTTTCCTGCGGTGGTAATCTCCTGGAACTCGATCGTGACGGTAATCGGATCGGAGAAGCGCGTCTGGTAATACTCAATTGCCATGTTGATCGTACTCTCGATGGTGCCCGCATTCAGGTCGCTCGTGATCGAACTGTCCCAACTTGGTGTTATCACCAGAGCGCGGGCGGGCATGCCGCCGGCAAGAATGGCGACCACGAGCAAGAGTCTACCGAAACCGATCCATCTGAAAGCCGAGTTTGGCGATGATGTTAACACAGGATTCCCGGATTCAGTTTGTCACACCTGGACAGCATTTCAGATGTTCCTCATTACTTTGTGTCCCGTGGAAATGCAACTCGAAAGGCCTGCGCGTGCCCGTTCAGACGCATACGTTGAAAAGTCGAGGCGTTAAAAACGTTAAACCAACTGCCTGAAGCGCAGGCCTTCCCGGCCGCACACCGACGCTTCCAGCCCGCCTCCGACAGCTAGGATGTCTGTCCACGCAGCGGCGCCGCTGGCGTCTGCGGCGCGCCCGTTGCCTTGTTGATCGAAATTTCAGCGTAAGGTTTTTCCCTATAGGCAATTCAGGTCGCTCCCGACAGGTAATCACCTTATTGTGCCTTCTGAATCTTTGGCAAGAGAATGGCGGCGACGTAATCAATTTGGTGCCGGCGGAATTCCGTTTCCAGGAGGGTCGCCGCACAACAGCCCAAAAATTGGCGCAGGCACGCTTTGGCTGCCAGGTGCGCTCGTGCTTCGGCGGATAACAGGCCGACACGAGGGTCAATCGGGAGGCGCACGCCCATCCCGGTTTTTATCGCCTGTGGCTGCCCGGCGCGACCGCATGCGCCCGATGCCGGGTCGCTCGGTCGTCAGGCGTGCGTGGTATAAAGGCCTTTTATGATAATTGAACGGGACCTCGACGCGTTGCGCATCAGCGGAGTCAGGGAGTTGAACGCCGCTAATGCGTTTGTTCTTGAGAAAATGGTCAGCGCAGCCCGGACGGGCGACGCGAAGGACATTGAATTGGACCTTTCTGAAACCTTTGCGCTGGACAGTTCCGGTTTGGGCGCGCTCATCGCGTTACGCAATGCGGCTGATCGGCCCGGCGGCGTGCTCCGTTTGGTCAATCCCACGCCGCTGGCTCGGCGCATCCTGGAGTTGACACGCCTGCATCGCGTCCTGGAAATCGCGCAACAGGAAAAGCGCCCTGCCGATCAACAATCTGAATATCTGAACGAAGCCGGGAGCACCGTGTCGCCTCGGCCTTACTCGTTCCCGCGCGCGCCGGTGAGCCTCGAGTCTGCAGCCGCTTGACTTTGCGGAACCGTTGAGCGCGCCATGAACCAAGCCCCCTCACCCCTTCCCTCTCCCCCGGGAGAGGGTGGCCGGAGGTCGGGTGAGGGTCCGCGCGAAGCCAATCCGGAAACTCGAGGACAAGGCGGTCCGCGCTCCGAGTTATTTCTTGTCAGCCGGCGCGGGAGTGATGGCGAAGGACACTTTCTGGATTCCCTCGCGCCGGACAATGTCCAGCACGCGGATGACGGCCCCGTGCGTGGCGTCCTTGTCGCCGCTGATATAAACGGGGAGATTCGTGTTGACCTTGAACCGATTCGACAAAACCGCCTGAAACGCCACCAGGTTGAGTTGCGTGGTTCCCACGTAGATATCGCCCAGCTTGTCCACGGAAACATTAAGAATATCCGGCTTGAAATCGCGCGAGGCGGTCGTGGCGGTGGGCAGGTCCATCTTGATGGACTGGAGTTTGATCATCGTCAGGCTGGCCATCATGAACGAAGCGAGCAGAAAGAACATGATGTCGATCAGCGGAATGATTTCGATCCGGGCCTTTTTGTGCGGCAACGGGGAACCAATTTTCATGCCCGTCAGTCGTCAGTCTGTTGTCAAGGACACAGGTTTACAGCAGCAGCCACGCGCATTTTTCCCATGAGGCTGGCGGGGCGAGCGTACTCGCGAGCCCTGATATCCCGCCGCCACTCCGAATGCCAGGGCTCGCGAGTACGCTCGCCCACCGTCAGAGCGTGAAAGAATTCAACCGGAAGCTTCATTGCTTTGCGGGCTGTAGAGCGGGGTCTCCGCGCCGCGTCGCCGGGCGGCGTTGACCATCACTTCAACATTGGTAGCGGCCGTTTCCAGCTCGAATTGCAGCCGCGAGGTTTTGCTGGTGAAAAAGTTGAAAGGCACAAGCGAAATGATCGCGATGGCCAGGCCGCACATGGTCGCGATCAGGGCTTCGCCAATGCCACCGGTGATTTTCTGCACGGCCAGCTCCTCGCCGCCGATGGCGCGGAACGAACCCATGAGGCCGGTCACGGTCCCGAGCAGGCCGAGCAGGGGCGCCAGGGTGACCAGCGTGTCCATCACGGTCAGAAATCGTCCCGCCTTCTGTAATTCGATGCCGGCCGCCACCTGGAGCGCGCCTTGCAGAGAAGCGTGTTCGTAATGGTTCAATCCGTGCCAGATGATGCGGACCACGGGGTCTTCCGAATCCTTGGCCAGACCGGAAGCGGCCTTGAAGTCGCCGTTTTCCATGGATGCAAGGACCTTTTCCAGCGTTTCAGGATCGCGTCTCATGCCCAGCCGCAGCCACCAGAAGGCCCGCTCGCCGACCACGCACACGGCCACGATGGCGACAACGAGGATCGGGTACATGACCGGCCCGCCCTTCAGAAAGTAGTCGATGACTATATTTGCCAACATACGTGTGGTCGGTTGTGGCCGGCGTTCTGGTCAGCCATTGGCGAGGCACCATAGGCGAACCGGAGCAATTGTAAATCCAATCTTCCGCGCGGTGGGTCCGATGGGCGAATCCGCACACTGCTCCGCAGCGTGAGCCGTCCCGATTCGCGGCAGCTCCCCAGGACATGAGCCGTACCGGTTTTCGTTCGCCTCTGCCCTGGCCACGCGCCGCAGACGGCGGCCGTCCGCGCTTCCGTGAATTGGCGCGCGGCGCTGCGAGCCGCAGCATTCCGCTGGCAAGCCTGGCGTGACGCCTCGGGCATTTTCATCGTCAACGACCCTCTGCGGGTCACAGACCCGCGCTCCATCGGCGTGCGCGGTTGCCGCGGCTTGGGGAGAAGCCGCGCGGCAGTGCAGGAGCGCCTGGACGATTCTCACCTGTTCAACTCTTGGCTAACCGGGACCTTCATGACCACGCTCTATTTCATGCTAAATTCGATATCCCGGTAGAAAAAACGGACAGGGCCGGGTGGCCAGCGCCATTTGTTTTTGATCCACTGAATGGTGTGCCGGTCAAGGATAGACGAGCCGGAACTTTGCCGTAGTTCGACGTTGATTGGGACACCGTTGGTCTCAACAGTTATGTTAACCCAGACCGTTCCTTGGATCCGGTCCAGCAGCGCGGCAGGCGGGTAGCTCGGCATGAGACAATTACCACCTTCATTTGACCCTGTCAGTCTCGTAAACTGAGGTGTGGTCGTTTTCGGCTGTTGCGGCGGCGCCTGAGCAAACTTGGCGGGCGCAAAGACCACCGGACCTTCGACGGGCACGGCAAATTTTACCTGCGACGGGTCCGCAGCCACCACGGTGGCGACCTGCGGCATTTCGACCGGCGTATCGGGCTGTTGTTCGGGCCGTTCCTGTTGCGGTTGCGGCTCGACTTTCGGAGGTTCAGGAGGTTGAACGATCTCAACCGGCACGAATTCCTGGGCCCGTTCAGGGAACTTTTGCTCGAGTTTGGGCGGGTTGAGGCCGGCGAGACCGATGACAAGGAACAAAAGGCAAATGGAATTGACGTAAGCCAGTTTTCGGTTCGCGTCGCGGTTGGCAGCCGGAAGGCAGAATTGAGCGATGTCAGAGCGAAGGGCGTAACCGTGCGCATTAAACGCGCCCGGTGCGTTCCTGGCCGCCGAGGATTGTGCAGTAGTAGTTGGCGCGGAATTCATTCTTCTTCTGCCCGCTGGCTTTTACACGTCAATATGAAATTAGCACGGCCATAAAGCAAGTCCCGCAGTGAAACCTCGGGCTCTCTGGGCGCAACTCGGCACCACCATCAAGCTGGTCTGACGCACTTATTCCCCTCACCCGGCCTGGAGGCCACCCTCTCCCCATCGGATGGGGAGAGGGACAGGGTGAGGGGTCTTCAGAAATCTTGCATACGTGACGCGATATGGTGTGCGCGCCGGCTCACTCCCGTCCCACCGCTTCGATGAACGGTTTCAGTTCGGCCATCAACGCGACGAAGCCGTCCAGGGAAAGCTGCTGCCCCCCACTGGCTGGGGTCAATCACGATGGGGCAATGTGATTCCTGTTTAATGATCGGGACGGCCGAGAGGTCGAGCGTGTTGCGGGTGTAGGTTTCGAACGTGCGGATGCCGCGTTCGCAGAACATCAAACTGGAATTGCCATTGGACAGAACGTATTCGCCGGCGAGCAGCCACTCCTCGATCCGCATTGAGAGGCCGCGTTTGAGCAGCACCGGTTTGCCGGTCTTCGCGGCGGCGATGAGCAGTTGAAAATTCTGCGCGTTGCGCGCACCGATCTGGACAATGTCGGTGTATTCCGCCACCAGTTCCGCGTGGTCTTCGGAAAGCAGTTCGGTGATGACGGCCAGACCGGTTGCTTTACGCGCTTTGGCCAGCAACTTCAGCCCCCTTTCGCCCAATCCTTGAAACTCGTACGGCGACGTGCGCGGTTTGAATGCGCCGCCGCGGAGAATCGTGGCGCCGGCGGCCTTCACGGCTTCGGCAGTGGTGAGCAATTGCTTCTCGCTTTCCACCGAGCATGGGCCGGCCATGACTTGAATTTTTCTTCCGCCGATCACAATGCCCCGCGCGTTGATCGTGGAGTTGGCCGGGTGCGCCTCGCGGCTGACGAGCTTGAAACGCTTTTGCACCGGCATGACGCTCTCCACCACCCGCGGAAACAGCGCGATCAGGCTTTCGAGTGATTTGTGCGTCAGCTCATCCCCGATGGCCCCCACGACGGTCCGGGCCACGCCGCGCATGATGTGCGGACGGTAGCCGAGCCGTTTGATTTCCTGGAGCACAGCGGCTTCATCTTTCTTCGTGATGTTGGGCTTGAAGACGATGATCATGGTTTTGGTCGCGGCACCGCGCGGTGACTCAACAAAAAAGCCGCAGGCGGATGACCTGCGGCATGGGTTACACTTGTTCGCTTCAAGGCAGCCCAAGGCGCAGGTTTGCCGGGCCAGAATAAAACCAGCCCGCAAACCAGACGCCAAATTGTGGACTGCCTGAGTTCATTTCGCCAGCGTTATCAAACCTTGCGGCGCAGTCAAGTCTGAGGCGCAACGGGCACTTTGCATCTCAGGTGGGGCGAGACTCCGTCGAGCCCCAATTTCTATCCACTGGAGATCAGGGCTCGACGGAGTCTCGCCCCCACCCGGTTCATGGGTAGGAGGAACCTCCAGAAATTTGGACGCGCATCGGAGCCATGAACCCACCCCCCAACCCCTCCGGAGGAGGGGAGTCAATGTCAGGGCACGCTTGCCGAGTTCGCCTCCTGGGAGGGGCCAGGGGTGGGTGGTTCATGGGGTAGCGGCCGCTGCGCGGCCCTTGACCCGCCCGCAGTCGCTTCCTACAATCCGGCAAAAGTTTCATGAGATTCGCTCCCTCCATTGTCCTGGCGGCGCTGCTCCTGCCGCCCTGCCCGGCTCGGTGCGCGCAGTCGGGACCGGTCACCGTCAACGGCATCGCCGTCAAGGTCAATGGCACCATCATTACCCTTCGGGAAATTGAGGACGAGATCGACGAGAAATCCATGCGCTTGTTGAGCCTCCAGTACGGTCAGCAGCCGGCCGTCTTTCAACAACAGGTGGAAAAGCTCAGGCGCGATACGGTGCAACTCCTGGTCGAGCGGCAGCTTATCCTGGATGAATTCAAAACCGGCGAAAGCGCCGGCCACTATAAGTTCCCGGAGAACTACATCAACGAAGAGATGAAACGCCGGATTCGCGACCGGTTCGGCGACAGCGTCCGAATGATCAAGACCCTCCAGGAGCAGGGCATTACTAAAGAGGCCTACCGCCAGCGCTTGAAAGAAGAGTTCATCATCAATGCGATGGAATACAAAAATGTCGGCTCGGAACAAATCGTCGTCTCGCCCCACAAGATCGAAACCTACTACGCAGAACACCCCGACAGATTCAAAGTCGATGACCAAGTGAAACTACGAATGATCTTCCTGGCCAACAGACCGGACCGCGACGCGGAGGCCACAAAGAAAAAGGCCGAAGAAATTCTCGCCGAGATTAAAGGGGGCGCTTCGTTCGCGGAGAAGGCCTCGGCCGAATCGGAGGACTCCTATAAGTCCGAAGGCGGACTCCGGCCAGCTGAGGACCGGAAGACCTTGCGTGAAGACCTGGCGAAGGTCGCCTTCCAGTTGAAGCCGGGCGAGCTGAGTGATGTGCTCGAACTGAAGGAGGGTTGCTACCTCATGAAAGTTGAAGAGTTCCATCCCGCCCACCTCAAACCGCTCAATGAAGTCCGCGCCGAAATCGAAAAAGCTTTGGAATTGGAAGACCGCGGACGCCTGCGCAAAGAGTGGATTGAGCGGCTCAAAGCCAAGGCCTTCATCTATTCTTTCACGCCCATCTGACGCGCGGCGACGAATATTTCCTCGCCAACGCGGCGAGCCATTGCTCATTCCACGTCTGGTTCCAAAACACCTCATGACCGGCTGGATCGCAATCGCACTCGGCGACCTCACCGGGATCGGCCCCGAAGTGACGCTCAAAGCTTTGGCCCGGGACCTGGAAACGGACGATGCCCGCTACCTTTTAATTGGCGACGACGACCACGTTCGGCGATTGAACGAGCGGCTTCGACTCCCGCTTCCGCTGCAGCCGTTCCAAGGACACGATCAACCCGGCCGCGTTTTCGTTCACCGTCCATTGCCCGCGCCGTTGCCGGAAGTTTTGACGCCAGGCTCGCCGGTCGCCGCGCGCGCCGCGCTCGCCTGGCTCAGCGACGGCACCCAACGCTGCCTCCGCCGCGAAATCGACGCGCTCGTCACCGCGCCGGTGAACAAGGAAGCCATCATCCGCGCCGGAGAGAAATCATTCGTCGGCCAGACCGAGTACCTCGCGCAACTCGCCGGCGCCGA
>QHOP01000032.1:0-1916 GCA_003219345.1 Verrucomicrobiota bacterium | reverse complement strand
CAACTGTCGCAGGCGAAAATTGAACTGACCATCGAACTGGCCGCGCAGGCCTGTCGCGATCTCGGTCTGCCCCGCGCGCGCGTCGCTGTCTGCGGCTTGAATCCGCACGCCGGCGAAGGAGGCCAACTCGGCACGGAAGAACAAACGATCATCATTCCTGCCGTGCGCGCCGCCCGGAATCGCGGCCTCGACGTCATCGGCCCTCTGGCGGCGGACACGTTGTTTTACCAGGCTTATCGCGGCGATTACGACGCCGTCGTGGCGATGTATCACGACCAGGGATTGGCCCCGCTGAAGATGATCGGCTTCGAGACCGGCGTGAACTGGACGCTCGGCCTGCCGTTCATCCGCACCTCGCCCGATCACGGCACCGCGTATGACATCGTGGGTCGGGACCAGGCCGATCCCTCCAGCATGCGCGCCGCCATTCGGCTGGCCAAGCAACTGGCGCGCGCCCGACGCTGATCAATTCCGGATCGCTACTCCTTCACCCATTTCCTCGCCGCCGCTACAGTGTCGATCTCAGTCGGTGATTTGTCGGCGCGGACCCGCGCGATGCGCGGGAAACGCATCGCCAGACCGCTCGTGTGCCGGTCGCTGCGGTGCATAGAGTCGAACGCGATTTCCAAAACGGTGTCCGGCTCGACTTCATGATACCGGCCGCGCTGGCGGATCGTTTTGCTGAGGAAATGCCGCGTCAGTCCGGCAATCTCGGCGTCCGTCAAACCGCTGTAAGCCTTGCCGATGGTTTTCAATTCGCCGCTCGCATCGTCGCGCACCGCGAACGTGTAATCGCTGAGCACGTTCTTGCGCTTGCCGTGGCCGTATTCGGCGCCCACCACGACGCAGTCGAGCGTCGCAAGCGCCTTCTTCAACTTCAACCAGGCGAGGCCACGCCGCCCCGGCGAATAAACGCTGTTCGGGTCCTTGATCATCAACCCTTCGTTGTCCCGGGCGCGCGCGACGCTGAAAGCCGCTTCGATTTCCTCGGCCGAACTCGCCTGCATGATGCGCGCGAGGCCGAAGGCGTCCGGCAGCGGTGTCAACGATTCGAGGGTTTGCCGGCGCGCAAACAGCGGCTCGTCAAGAAACGATTTTCCGTCTCGCCAGAGCAAATCGAACGCGATGAAATGCACCGGGATTTCCTCGCCGAGAAACAAATCCCCCTCGCGCCGGCCAAGTCGTTTCTGCAATTCCGCGAACGGCAATACCTGCTCGCCGCGCATTGCGAGAATTTCGCCGTCGAGAATCACATCACCGCCGAGCTTGCGCGCCGCGTCCGCGATGTCGAAAAACGTGTCGGTGATGTCCTTCAAATCACGCGAGTAAAGCGCCACGCGCTCGCCCACCTTGTGCACCTGGCAGCGAATTCCGTCGTATTTGTCTTCCAACCAGACCCTCGTAGGACAGGCGTCCCGCCTGTCTCTGTCTTGGTCTACTCGAGCGGTTGACTCAGAGACGCGCGAGACGACTGTCCTGCGGCATTTCCTCAGCAAAACGATCCGCCAGCGCGGCCGGTATCATGAAGTCGAGCCGGACACCGTTTTGGAAATCGCGTTCGACTCTGTGCACCGCAGCGACCGGCACCCGAGCGGGCTGGCGATGCGTTTCCCGCGCATCGCGCGGGTCCGCGCCGACAAGTCGCCGGTGAAAATTTTAATGAGAAACTTCCCTTCGAGCGGCGTGCACTGCCGCAGCGCCTGGATGAGCAACGGCAACTTCGCCGACGGCCCGCGCGCGCCGTGCACTTGCTCGAAAAGGCGTTGGATGGACCCGACCGAAAGCACGGCCGTTGTCACGGGATTTCTCGAAAGGATTTCAAACGCCGTTTCGCCGCCGTCGCTGTGTATTAGATAAATCTGGCGCAGTTCGGCCGGAGTGACGCCGCCAACGGCGCGCAGCGCATCGCGAATCAG
>QHOP01000031.1:6078-9118 GCA_003219345.1 Verrucomicrobiota bacterium | reverse complement strand
ACAGCAGTCTTGGCAGCAGGGTGCTGCGGTGCTGCGGCGCCAGGGCCGCTCTAAAGTCCAACGCAAGTGCTTGAAAAACTTTGACGTTGATCGCGGGAATTTTGCTCCTCCTCGTCGTCGTCCTCGTTCTCGTCCTCGAAACCAAGACGACGGATCGAGGACGAGGACGAGAACGAGGAGGAGGACGAAGGGGCGGGGAATACGTGCGTCACATCAGCTGGGTGGTGGTGTCGAGTTGCGGCCAGTTTGAACTTGCGGCGCCGCGAACAAACGCATTGCGTTACCTGACGAACAGACCTTAAGCTTCGCCCACATTTCCCACAGCTTTAACCAGCGCGAAATTCATGGCGCACCTGCATAAGAACAAAAGGGTCCAAGTCCTCTTCGGCGCGCTCCTTGTCGCCTTCACCGCGCCGGTGTCCGCGCAGCTCGTTATTTCCGGTAATGAAAACAAAATCGATCTCACGTCCGGCGCGCCCAGGGTCATTCCGCCTGTCGCACCGGATGCGATTTCCATCCTCGACTTTTCCAGTTTTCCGCCGTCGGTCCGTCATCTGAACGACATTCCTAATTCGGTGATCGGTCCGCCGTCCAACATCGCCATCACCCCGGACCGTCGGCTCGCGCTGATCGCGAACTCACTGAAACTGGATGCAGCAAACCCGACGAATTGGGTGCCGGAATCTTTCGTGCACGTGCTCGATCTCGCCACCGCGCCGCCGAGGGTGATTGGCAGGGTCACAACGGGTCGCCAGCCTTCCGGCGTATCCATCGCTCTTGACGGAACGCTGGCACTCGTCGCCAATCGCGCCGACGGGACCGTTTCGGTGCTGTCGATCCGCGGCAAAGAGGTCAGCTCGACTCAAACGGTCAAGGTCTGCGAACCGCAGGAGAGCGTCTCGGATGTGGCGATCAGCCCGGACGGAAAGCTCGCGCTCGCCAGCGCGCAAAAGGGCGGTTACCTCGCGGTGCTGGAGATCGAGGGAAAGCAAGTCACCGCCACTGGCCGGAAACTGTCCGCTTACGGCCAGCCTTATCGCGTTGTCATCACTCCCGACGGCGAACTTGCGCTGACCGCCGGCCAGGGCTACGGAAACGGGATTGATCGCGATGCTATCACCGTGATTGATCTCAAGTCCAAACCGATGCGCGCGATTGATTATATTCCGATCGGAGCGGGGCCCGAGTCCATTGAGATCAGTCCCGACGGCAAACGACTCGCCGCCGTCGTGATGAACGGTTCGAACCTCGGGCCCACGGATCCCAACCACAGCCGAAACGGGGGTGTGGTCCTCCTCACGCGCCGCGGAAGGACGTTTCGAGTCGTCGATGAACATTCCGTCGGCCGCATACCGGAAGGCGTCGCCTTCACCTCCGATGGCAAATACCTCGTCGTGCAATGTCATCCCGATCGGGAGTTGTGGATTTTTTCAGTGAAGGGCGGACGGCTGAAGGACTCAGGCCAGCGCATCAAGGTGCCGGGCATGCCGTCGTCGCTCCGCGCCTCTCCTTAACTCAACTACCAGACCACTATGAACCGACGCGATTGGATCAAACGACTGGGACTCGGCGCGACCGCAGGGGCGCTCGGCGTGTTGTCACGCCCCAATGCCTTTGCGGCGGAAACCAAAATCCGTTCAACTGGAAGTCTGCCGCGGTTGAAAATCACCAGGGTACGCGCGATCAAAACCGCGCCGCAACGGACGCGCCTCGTTGTCGTGAAGGTCGAGACGAGCGAGCCCGGTCTGCACGGACTCGGTTGCGCCACCTTCAATCAACGCCCGCTGGCAGTGGTGACCGCGGTCGAGGAATATCTCGACCCGTTCGCGCGCGGCCGGGACGTGGATGCCATCGAGGACCTCTGGCAGAATGCCTACACGAGTTCCTACTGGCGCAATGGTCCGGTGTTGAACAACGCGCTCAGCGGCCTCGACATGGCGCTTTGGGACATCAAAGGCAAGCGCGCGAACATGCCGGTGCATCAACTCATCGGCGGGAAGTGCCGCTTCGCCGTGGATTGCTACGCGCACTCGAGCGGTCGCGACCACCAGGAGCTGGAGGACAGCGTTAGAAAAAACATCGAACAAGGCTTTCGCCACGTTCGCATTCAACTCGGCGGCTATGGCTCGCCCCAACTCTCCAGGAACGCCGACTTTAAAGACGCCGATTTCGGTTTGCCGAAGGACACACTCATGGACGCGCAGCCTTACTTGAAAGCCACACCCAAAATGTTCGAGCACATTCGCAACACCTGCGGCGACGACGTCGAACTGTTGCACGATGTGCATGAACGCGTCGAGCCGCGTGATGCGATTCGGCTGCTCAAAGAACTCGAGCGTTATCGTCCATTCTTCATCGAAGACCCCTTGTCCCCCGAAGCCAACGATTACTTTCGCCAGATGCGCGCGGCCACCATCGTGCCGATCGCCATGGGCGAGCTGTTCAACAGCCCGCACGAGTGGGTGCCTTTGATCAAGGATAGCCTGATCGACTTCATCCGTGTGCATCTTTCCCAGACCGGAGGGTTCACCGTCGCGCGCAAGATCGCCGCGCTGGCCGAGTGGTTCAACGTGCGTTCCGCCTGGCACGGACCGACCGACCTTTCGCCCGTTGGGCATGCCGCGAACATTCATCTCGACCTCGCGATTCATAATTTTGGAATCCAGGAAAGCCTCCAATTCAACGAGGCCTCGCAGGAAGTCTTCCCCGGTTGTCCCACCATCAGGAACGGCTACTTCTACGTCAATGAAACACCCGGCTGGGGCGTGGACATCAATGAAGAGGCCGCGAAGAAATATCCTTATCCGGAGAATCCCGGTTACTGGGAGCCGGTGCGCCGCCGGGACGGCACGGCGGTGAGGCCATGATGGACTTGTTTCCGCTCAAGCTGCCGGCTCCGCCAGCGATGGAGGCGGACGGTGGGGCGAGACTCCGTCGAGCCCTGATTTCTCTCGTTGGGAGATCAGGGCTCGACGGAGTCTCGCCCCACCCGGTCCATGGGCAGGGTCAGGGTGAGGGAGAGCAAAGCCTCCGACACGCT
>QHOP01000031.1:0-5991 GCA_003219345.1 Verrucomicrobiota bacterium | reverse complement strand
TGAGGAACGACGCCCAGGCGGACAGGTTAGGAGATTTTTCGATGACGCATGGTCCGCCGGGTTCCGAATCAAGGCGGAAGTGAAAGGCGCGGTCGCCAGCAAATCCAATGGCCAGAAGCGATGGCGGCGGGTAAAGGGCAGCCGCGAGGTCCTCGCGGAACTCGGGCAGCGGCAGTGTCAGATTGCCGTTGGTCGTCGTGGCCTGCGTGTCGTTGAGTCGCTGAGCGGTGGCGGGGTCAAACCATTGCGCGAGGAATGGTCCGGATGTCCAGTTGCTCAGTGTCAGGGATTTTCCCTGTTGCAATGGCAGTGTCGCATTGGTTGCTCCCGCAGGATACGAAGCGTCGGGCGCGACGACGTAGAGGAGTGACTCGCGGTCGCCTTGCAAACCGATGGCCGCGGGCGACGGTTCCCAACCACCCGGATAGGTCGCTCGCAAAACTTGTTCGAGCCCGACCCAGTCGAGGTAAAACCAGTCTCCGCCAGGGTTGCGGATTTCGACCAGGTGATTGCCCGACGGCAAGTTCACTGTAAATTCCACATCATATTCGTTGTTAACTTGATAACCGCCGTCGAGATTCGCAAGGTTTGTGCGAAACGTTTCGGTCCCGTCCACGCGCACGGTGAGGACCGCGCCGTCGGAAACAGAGTTCAAGTGCATGATCAGGCGCGCACTGTTGGTCAACCACGCGCTCAATTTAAACGGCACGCGCAAATCCGGGTGCCCGGTTCCGTGCACGAAACTGTTCAACGTGCTCGCGGCGTAGTCGGCCGCGTCGAGATTCGGAATGGCCAGTTGACCCGATGGCTTCGATCCCCATTGACCGCCTGGCGTGAGTCGCACGGCGAACGGTTGGGCATTGATTATTGGGTTGCCAACGGTTGAGGGCGGCGGGCCGGAAGTTAGAAAGACGATCTGTCTCCACCCGCCGCCGCCCCAGTGCGTGTGGGTCAGGATCGATCCCAATGCCTCGTAGAGCGGATAAACATTTTCGCTGTGGAGATTCTCCCACCACCACGACATCGCCGTGCCGACCGACCCACCGAGCGCGCCGCCCCAGATGCCTTGTCGCAGCCCGCGAAGATACGGGTCTTGCGCGCGCGACCAGCCGCGATAATCGACACCGAATTCGCCAACCATCACGGGCTTCCTGTAACCCGAAAGAAACGATTGCGCGACCGCCGCGAGACGCGACGCGGGACTCGGCTCGTTGTAAGAGTGGTAAGCGGCGAAGTCGAGCTGGGGCAGACTCCAGATTTCCGGACGGTCGCTGCCACCGGTCAGACTCGTGGTGACGAGATGGCCGAACGGGTCGCTCGCGTGCAGCCAACTGATAAACGTTGTCAATTTCATTGAATAACTCCCACGCAAGCAAATTCTGGCTGTAGCCGTAACGCGCGACGAGGTAACGCAGCCGCTTCTGATAAATTATCCGGGCCGTGGTGTTGGTGAAGAATGCGTTCTGGTTCGCGCACGGACCGCCGTTCGCCGCGTTGTAAGGATTCTTCGGCCAATAATTATTGCCGCCGAAAATATCCGGCTGCGTCTCGAACATGCCGTGGTAATCGAGGCAGAGCAGCAGATAGAGATGGAGTTGCTCGGCGCGGCTGAAGACGTAATCGAGTTGCCAGGCGCGATCGAGCCGGTAGCGCGTGAGGGAGTTGGTTTCGGTCTCGATGCCGAATGCCCAGGGACACATCCAGAGCCGGGCGTAGTTTTCGCCGGCGTTGGACATCGCTGGAAACCAGTCATCGTAATCGTAAGTTCCGCGGCCGCCATGCCAACAGACGTTCGCGCCGATGAGCGGAAGCGGACGGCCGTCACTCGTCTCGAAATATTGCCCGCTGCTTGCGACCCGCAGGAAGCCGTGCTGCGCGGGCGGCGGAGCGTTCGCCACGGCGAAATTCGTCGTGATGGCGGCACCGAACGGCTGACCGTTCGTGAAGATGGACAGGCTCAAAGTGTAATCACCCGATTCGGTTGGGGTGAAACGAATGCGCCACTCGGGACCGCCAATGGCCGTCAACCGCTCTGCTCCGCCCTGCAAAGACCGTTGGTAAGCTTGAAACCAGAAGGCGGGAACGACCAGCGCCTGGCCGGATGGCGAAGTGAAGGTCGCGTCGAGGCGGATGACATCCGGATCGAATGGGTTTGAAGCGACGGGCACGTTGTCCGCTCGAAATTCAATGCGTTGCCAGATCTGCGGCGAGTTGAGTTGAACCAGTTGCGGTGGTGTTTGAGCGAGGCAAGAGATTGCCACGGGCGCCGCAAAAATCGCTGACCATGCCCGCAAATTACGCCAACTCGCCACGCACTGAAGGTAGCGCAAAGACAGTGAACTTCAATGCGCACGACTACTCGCTGAGGGGCTGAACACCCGGCCGATTCTGGCCGTTTTCGCCGAACAAATGCCGATATGGAAAACGGGGCCGAAAGTCTTCAGGCAGCCCGTACTCCTCGTACTTGCGAGGTAGATCCCGGAGTTCGAAGTAATGCGACAGTTTTCCACCTTCCTCCACGACTTCAAGCACTTCGTCGTCCGTGAAAGTGAAAATGCGCGGCGCGAAGTCTCGGAAGGTATCGGTGAAAATGAGCCTGGCCCAGTGGTTGAAAATCTCAGCTCGCGAATCGCCCAGTATTGCACGAGTGGACGCGACGAAGTTCTCCACCGTCGGCTCCATGAGCTCCTTCAGGGCTGGCAAGCGATAAGAAGTCTTCCTCCCTTCTCTGGAAAATCTCGTGCTGGCGTGCTCGGTGGATGGCATCAGATGCTCCACTTCAAGCGCGCGGAACGTTTCCACTACCGAGTGAAACGCTTCGTCCACCGCCGCCGCTTCGCCTGGAGTCATGCCCAATGCAATCGCCGCCTCAGGAGCCAAGTGGAAATCGGGCGTAATATGTCGGAAAATGGCGTCCGCCAAACGCCTTTTGTTCAGATAAAAATACGGCTTATCGGGTGGCCAGACGCCCTCCTTCTCAGGTGCCATCGGGATGGTCTCGCCCGTTGCATGTTCGGTTGAGAGACTTGACCGCATCACGGACCTGCGACTGCGGTGTTCCTCCACTTTGCCTTTCAAGCTCGCGACACCAGCAGCCGCTTCTGCCGTCAATAGCCGCGATGATTCAATTTCGCCGGCAAGGCGCCCGCTCTCCCTTCTCAAATTGTGCAAAGCAGACCGCTGCGCGATGAAAACGAATCCTGATGAAACAAGCAGTGTGGCAGCTAAGACGATGTTATTCATTGTTTGCTTGGTGTTCTTGATTGGCCATCCACTCTTCGACGAAGGGCTTGCACTCTTCCGGCACTTCATTCAATGTTTGCACGCCCCAGATCAACGCGTTCAACGCGTCGGCAGGACGATTGAACCACTTGAACTCTTTGAACTCTTGCGGCACTTCATTCAATGCGAGCACGTAGGTCCTGAAGCCTTCGTCCGAACGTGTAATCAAGGGGAAGCCATCTTTGTTCCAAAGAACGAGAGTCCGGGTTCGCGCACCGAAATTATTAAAGTCCGCAAACGGGAGACGGTTCCAAAGCTCGTCGGTGCGGTCTCTGCCTATCGTTGGCTCGACGGCGGTCCGGAAGCGCGTTTCCAACGCCGTTCCTTCCTCGGGGAAAGCCGCAGTGATCAATGTCTGATAAGGACCGGACACATGACGAAAGCCCTCTGGCAATGAATTTGTAGGGGTGGTGTGGAATCGCGCCAGTTGCTGGTAAGACTGAGCGCATTCCAGATAGGCATGCTGAACCTGTGCGGATGCAAACTCGTCGAGTCCCAAAGCCTCCAGCAACACCAAAGAGACCTTGCCGTCCTTCGTGAAAGCGAGAGAAGACTTGTGACGGCCAATCTGCGGCTCACGCGAATCCATTGACGGGTCGTAGAGCCGAACCCGTCTGAACAAAGACTTCGGAAGTCGTACATACTCGGAAGTCTCCGACCAACGGTAGAGGCGAGGGTCGTCGTCTTTCGGGATCGAACTGGCGAGCCTCTTCTGCCGAGTATGCTCGTCTTCAAGTTGGGCAATCGAATCATCGACGAGCCGTAATTGTCGTTCGAGCCGTTCCTGCTCGGCTTGATAGCTCGCCAGGGTCTGACGAAGCTCCGTCAATTCAATTTGCCTGTTCTGCTTTCCCTTCGCGGCGTGACTGACCGCGTTCCACTCGTAAGCAATCGGCGCGGCGCTCACCACCAGGCAAAGCGCGGCCGTTTGTGTTTTCGTGAGTCCCATAAGTTTGGCAGCTAGAAGACCGAGTCCGGTGAGTGATGCGGCGCTGGCTCCTTGCAGCGCGGTTTGAGCAGCCGCTGACGCCAGTCCAACAGGCGCGGCTTGCGAGGCGCCTTGAAGCGCGGCGCTCACTGCCGTTGCCGCCGGAACGGTGTAGCCGCGGCGCCGAAACAAGTGTGTGAGTTGTTCCAGAGCCTTGGCAACGCGTTTCTGCGCCGCATCTTCGCCGACACCGAGCGTTTCGCCCACCTCGCGCAGGCTCTTGTTCTCGAAGAACCGCAGCAGCACGGCGTGGCGGTCTTGCTCGCGCAGTTCCATCAACGCTTCGTCGAGCACGGGCGAAAGCGATTTCAGCAATGAATCCTCTTCTCTCATGGTCGTGCCGAGTGCGAGGGCGGTTTCTTCGCGACGTTTGCGTCGCAGTTCCGTGCGCAGTCGGTGGCGGGCTTCGAGCAGCGTCGTTTTGTGGAGCCACGCGGCGAGCGGCGCGTCGCGACCGAGAAACGGCGCTTTGCGGGCCAGCGCGACGAAGACGTTTTGCGTCACTTCCTCCGCGAGTCCGGCGTCGCCTAGCCGGCGCAGCGCAGTCGAATAAACCAGGTCAACGTGCTGCTGGACGAGGCTTTGAAAGGCCCGTTCGGAGCCTCCATCCACATATTGGCGCAACAGTTGCTGGTCGCTCATTCCGTTTCAGCCTTTCATCTTATTAACTGCCGCCGGACTTGAGGAACCGAAAAGATTCTTCGAACGTTGTCCTGAGCACTCCACCGGGCGGAAGCCATGCCTTGGAGGTGGAACCGTTTGGTGTTCCGCCGTAGCGGTGTTATGTTGGCCTATCCCATTCCGGCGGCCCCGCAACCGCCGGGATGGACCGCAATTGGATTCACGCCAATTGCTCCTGCTCTTTTCAAAGCCGAGGGCCGGCAAAATGAAAAAGTCGTACGGAAAGTTGTTCATCTGGGTTGCGTTCATTGTTTTGAGCACAAGCTGCCGGTCTCTTTTTTCGAGCGGCAGCAACATCGTCAAGTCGCCGTGGAAGACTTTCGCCGACGCCAAGGCGGCGTTCGATCAAATCGTCCCCGGCCAAACGAGCACCAACGAACTGAAGGCGCTCGGTTACAATCCGTTCACCAACTCGAATGTAAAGATTCTGACGTACCTCGACGTGATGAGCCGTTTTCTGCCGAACGTCTCGATTCGGAAGGAAGACCTGCCCAGACCGGTGTGCGATTGCGTTGAGGCCAAGGACAACTGCCAGGCCTATGAGGTGGACTTGACCGTCACGCAAAGCAAACGCTACGGCAACCTGTTCCTCGACATGCTGGCGTTCAACCGCAAGACGCGGGAAACCGGGTGGAGTTTCAACGCGCTCATCGTGCTGAACCACGACACGGTCGTCTATAAACTCTGGTCCGGCGAACCCAATCTGGAACGTTTCGAGACGAAAAAGAAACCGCTCGGCCCGTTGCAGGAACTGGACGGCGTCGTCCGCCCGCCATCGCCTTATTGACGCTGAGGACGCGCGCCTTGACGGGTTTGGCTCAACCTCAATCCCGCATCTGCTCCGGGTCGACGCCGATGCTCCGGCACCACTCCCGATAGGCGAAGGGCGAGATTTCCGACGGCTTTATTTCGCTGCGCCCGCCCCAGAAAACGTTGGTGTATTGGACCGGGATTCCGCAGCCGTTCAGGTGCTCGTCGATGGCAGCTTTGTGCGCGAGGAGCCGGTGTTTGTCCGTGCCGTGCGCGACACCCATGATGTT
>QHOP01000030.1:4747-7103 GCA_003219345.1 Verrucomicrobiota bacterium | reverse complement strand
CAGCGTTCAGGATAAACTTGTAGATCTCCTCGTCGCTCTGCTCGACGCCCGGCGTCGAGAGCGTCGGCGCGAATTTCTTCTGGAACCGCTGTTCATACCAATGTTTCCAGAAATCAACTGCCGCAGTGCGTGTTGATTCCTCCAGTCGTTCGCCCGGTTCAGGCTGCGGCTTGGAACCAGGCCGCTGCACTCCGCTCAATGCGACGAGCGCATTGTCCGTCGCAAAAAACAAAGGGCGCCGCTCTGCCAGCCGGCTGAGCAACGCGCTCGCAAGCGACTCGTCCAGCTCCGGTCTGTATTGAACCACCGCGCTGGCGCAGGCGACCACGACATCGGTCTCCTGATGACGCAATCCTTCAAGCAACAACGGAAGGTTGTCTGATTCGACCGGTTGCGCTGCCAGGCTTTGCAGGATCGCGCCGCGTAACCTCGGTTCTGATGAACGCAGGTATTCATCGCGCAGAAAAGCGCTCACCTCTTTATTCGGCACATTCTTCAACGCGCTGATAATTTTCACTCTCGCTGCGGGCTTGTCGGTGTTGCGATAAAGGTCAAGCAGGTTGTCCTGAGGAGCCGGCGAACCGGCAACCAAATCGATGGCCACGCTGCCCAGCAAGCCGTTAAGCTCCACCTGCGCGAGATGGTTGAGCAGAATCGTCCGGTGGTGTTTGCCGAAATCAGCCAGCACCGATTGCAGGAACGATGGGAACTCGACGCCTTTGCCGTCGAATTGAGCGAACCAGCCTTTCTGCGTGGCGAGCATCCAGTTCAGCAGCCGCTCCTCCTCGGCCGCAGTCCAGCCGCTGCCGAGTTTGGAAATCGCCTGGGCGATGTGGAACTGCGTCACCTCGTCGCGCTCCGATTCGAGCAAAGCGAGCAGCCTTGGAAACGCTTCCACCACGCGATACTCGCCGAGGAGCCGAATCTGTTCCCACCTGAGGTCGCGCTCCTCGTCAGGAAAGGTTTTCACCAAATGCTCCGCGATGCTTTGTTTCAGCTCGTAGTTCTCTTCCAGGGATTTCCGAAATAAAGCCAGAACGCGCAAGATGTCGAGGCGGTTCTCTCCTGGTGGGAGGTGCGGGGTCCACCCTGCCCCTGGCTTATCTCGTTGGCTTATCTGGCGCGTGTATTCATTTGGGGACGAGGTGGAGCTCGGCCCTCCCAGCAGCGACTTCACCACGCGGCGAACGGTTTCATCGAGCGGCGGATCGCGGCGAATCAAACTCGCGACGAGCGCGCGCAGTCGAATCTGCGGATTCGATTTCGTCGCTGCCCGCTCGAACCATTCGCTTGTCGGATAATGAGCGAGCGCGGTCATTGCCACAAAACGCACCAACCGGTTCGGGTCTCCAAGCCGTTCGATCAGCGCCGTCATCGCCTGGGACGAGTAAAACCGGGTCAACGCCTCTGCCGCGCGGCGACGGACGAAGGAGTCTTTGTCGGTCAACAGATTCAACAGCAGCGGCATTTCACCTTCTCTCATCCGAATCCCCATCAGCCACGCCGCCTGACCGCGAATTTCAGGCGAGGCATCTGCGGACAACGCCTTCAGAAAGTCCGTCGGCAGAGAAGCGAATCGCGGCCCCAAAAGGCGGATGGCCCGCAACCGTTTGTTCAACGGAAGTTTGGAATCCAGAGCAACGCGCCTCATCGTTCGCCAGAAAGTCCCTCCCATCGCCTGGCGAATCTCCTCCTGCCGCAAACGACTCCACTCCGACCCCGGTTGCGGCAACGAAACCACCTCCTCGATGAGCTGGTTGGGATTGGCCGGCACCCCCGGCCATTTCGGGACAATCGGTGGCGCGGAAAGTGGCACAGACGTCTCGCCTGTTCGTTCGCGTCCATTGGAGGTTGTGGGCGAGACGCCCGCGCCACTGTGATAGTAAATCCGCCAGATGCCCTGATTATGATCGGTTACGAACAAGCTCCCGTCCGGCGCGACCGCCACATCCACCAGCGCGAAGTTAATTGGTTTGTCCGTGGCATTACGCGCGCCTGGTTTTGGTCGAGCCACCGTTTCCATCGATGCCTTCCAGCCTGCGCCCTCATGTTGCAAAAAGAAAACAACCAGCCGCCCGGTCGTGGCGTATTGGTCGTTCGACTCCTTTTTCCAGCGATAATCGCAAACGATGAACGCGTTGCTATATTTCTCGGGAAACTGGTTGTGCTCGTAAAACACGCCCCACGTCGGGGAGCCCCGGCCCACGTCCAGAATGCCCGGCAGACAATCAATGTAGTAGGGCGGATACGCGCCGACCTCCTGCCAACCCTGGTCCCCGCCGATGGCCCAGTGATTGAGCCGCACGGGCCGATACCACGGCAGCCCGACGTGCCATTCCATGTCGCTGTCGAAACT
>QHOP01000030.1:0-4721 GCA_003219345.1 Verrucomicrobiota bacterium | reverse complement strand
ATCCGGTGAAATGCGAAACACGGAAGCCTCGCGTTCAAACATCACCGGCGACGTTTCCTCCGTGATATGCTTGCGGTCTTCGATGCCCGCGCCGTTGCCGGCCATTAAATACAACCAGCCGTCCTGCCCACGCAAAATCGTGTGCGCATCGTGGTCACCTCCGGTGCTGAATTTGTTTCCGATCCGCCCCTTGTGAATCAGCGCGCCGCCGGAGCGATACCCTTCAAACACCTGAATCCCGTCGCCGCCGACTGCGTAGAGCCGGTCCTCATAGACCAGCAACCCTTGCGGCCCGCGCCAGCCCAGTCCGGTCGCGATGACTTCGTAAGAATCGAAAACACCGTCGCCATCTTTGTCGATCAGCCGTCGCACCGCATTGCCGTCGCCGACCAGCAATCGCCCTTCGCCATCGAATGTCAGCGCGTAACTCCCGCCGGAAAGTTCCGGCCCGGCGGCGCGATAGATGTGAAAGCCCGGCGGCAATTCAAAGCGATCGGTCAAATCCTGCGACGGATTGTTCGTCTGCGCCGCCGCCAAAACGGCGAACGCCCAAATCATTGCGAGCGTGGAAACGAAGCAACGCACTGGCTCGGAAAAGGCCATGCCAAAAGTTAAGCCTTACGGTGCGCGCTCTGGCAAGTCTTCGGAGCGTGACCGGTTGTTTAGCGGCGTAGCGGCAGGCGTCTCGCCTGCCGTAAAGCCGGGCATCCTGCCCGGAGGAACAAGCTCCTCAATTCGTCCGGCCATTTGCGGATCGCCGAAAAACCGGGCGTTCTTTCCGGGCGGGAAATCAGAACTGGAAAGCGGCTTGCCGCTTGGCGGCGGCGGATGCCGCCCTCTAGGGCAGCCAGGATGGCCGCCGCTACGCTAAAGCGTTCTTCACACTCGACTTCGCTCACGAATCGCACCAAATTCTGTGCGTCCATCCCATGAACAAACGCCGTCAATTCCGGTGGCTTCCAGTAATGGTCTTCGTCGTCATCATGTTGCTGGCGTCTCTGATGGCGGGTTGCGCGCGTGACGAACGGCAACACCGGATGTCCGGAGCAGCGTTGCCGGACCTCAGGGTCGGCGCTGCGGCCGTGAATTTCGAGGCCGACGACTCAATGATTCTTGGCGGGATGATCGACGGCGTCAAGGCCAGCGGGCAGGAAGGGCCGCTCCGCGCCGTTGCAATTGTGCTGGCAAAGTCGCCTCGCGAAAAACTCGCGATTGTCGGATGCGACGTGCTGATGCTGACGCGCGACCTGCTCGACCCGGTGATGGCTGAGATTGAACGAACCACCGGCGTTCCCAGGTCACACATCCTTGTCAACGCCACCCATACGCATCATGCGCCGAGCACGGTCACGATCCACGGTTACAGTCGCGATGAAAGATTCTGTCAGATCGTTCAGCGGGGCATTGTGAAAGCGGTTCAGGAAGCCAATGCAGGGCTGGCCGACTCACGCTTCTACTTCCGCCTCGGCCAGGAACCGACGGTGGGCCAAAACAGTCGGCGTCTGTTAGCCGACGGAACGATCACCTGGACGCGGCCACACACGAACATTGTGCGCGAAACCGGCCCGTTTGATCCTGACCTTCCCGTGCTGGCGTTCCGCGACTTTGCGGGCAAGCCCCAGGCACTGATTTTCAATCATTCGACGCATACGATCGGCACACGCCAGCCCGCGAAACGCTCACCGTCCTTTTACGGTCTGGCCGCGCAGGAACTCGAAGCCGAACTCGGCGGCACAGTCTGCTTCCTCGAAGGCGCTTCCGGCTCCACACACAACCTGTCGCTTTCCACCGACGAAATGATTCAGCGGATCAAGACAGCATTGCTCGCCACGCTCAACCAGGCGGAACCAAGGCCCGTGACCCGTCTGACCGCGATCAAGCGACCGTTTAAATTCCGCGTGCGCATCTTCGACGAAGCCGCTGAAGACGAGGCGGTGCGTTCCTATTGCCGCAAAGCGATGGGTGATTATGCCGATCGCTGCATCGAAGTGTTCCGCCTCCAACGAGAAAAGCTGGCCCTGCATCGCGGCGAAGAGCGCGAAACATGGCTGCAAGTCATGCTCATCGGCGACGTCGCCATCGTCGGCGTGCCTGCGGAGTTTTTCACAAAGCTGGGGCGCGACATTAAGGAACGCTCCCCCTTCCGTTACACGTTTATCGCCGAACTGGCCAACGACTGGATTGGATACCTGCCCGATCTGGAAGCGCACAAACTGGGCGGTTACCAGACCTGGACCGGCTTGCATAGTTACGCCGAACCCGGCACCGGCGAGCGGGTCGTGGAAGAAGCGATCAAAATGTTGAACGAATTACCCAAAGCGAACTGACAGTGAACAAACGGCGTCGACTCGGTTTGATTGTCGTGCTTGGTGTTGCCATCACTGCGGCGGCATTCTTTGCTCTGCGCCCCCGCGAGCCGGTGTATCAAGGCAAGCCATTGAGTGAATGGATCGACAGGCTTAATGTGGGCTCGGATGAGCAAATCCAAGTAGCGGAAGAAGCCGTTCGTCACCTCGGCACTAACGGCCTTCCAGCGCTGATTCGCATGATTGATTCAGAGGACTCCTGGCTTAAGACGAAGATCATGCAATTGGCTGAAAAGCAATCCTTCCTAAAGCTTCCCCTTGTATCAGGCCGGATAGACCAATTCAGAGCGGTAAACGCATTTCATGTTTTGGGCGCCGAAGCGAAGCCCGCATCGTCAGACTTGCTAAAGCTAGTGGAAAACGGGCCCGACGCTGTCAGATGTTTTGCGCTCTGTGCGCTCGCCGACATAGGTCCTGACGAGAGTGCCGTCCCCACACTCGTCAACTGCCTTAACGACTATACACGCGCCGACTATACACGCTTCAAAGCGGCTTTCGCATTGGGTGCGATGGGACCAAGAGCCGAGATTGCAATACCCGATTTGCTGACAGCGCTGCGCGAAACGAATGATTACGTGCGCTCCCACGCAGCTCGGGCGTTAGGTCAGATTAAGCGAAAGCCGGACGTGGTTGTTCCCGCTTTGATCGAGTTACTGAGCGACGACCATTGGGAAGCACGCCAAAACGCTGCCTTGAGTCTCGGCGAATTTGGCACCAACGCAAAGGCGGCAGTGCCGGCGTTATCAAGACTTCTGGACGATCCGCAAGTTGGCATTTCGGCGAGCAACTCTCTGAAGCAGATCGACCCGGAAGCAGCGGCAAAGGCGGGAGTGAAATGAAAACCAACTTGAGACTTGCAGAATTCATGAGGCTTCCTCTGGCCGCTGGATTGCTCATCAACGCCGCTGCCATCGCCGCTGAATCGTCAGAGAGTCCTTTGTCACCAGCGGAAGAACTGACCACGTTCCATTTCGCTGATTCCAACCTCACCGCCGAACTCGTCGCCGCCGAGCCGGACGTGGTCGCGCCAGTCGCGTTGGCCTGGGACGCCGATGGCCGATTGTTCGTCGCTGAGATGACCGATTATCCGTCCGGGCCGATCTCCGGTCGTATCCGATTGCTGGAAGACCGCGACAGCGATGGCCGCTACGAGCACGCGACCGTTTTTGCCAACAAAATCGCATTCCCTAACGGCGTGATGCCATGGAACGGCGGCCTGCTCGTCACCGCAGCCCCGGACATTTTGTTTTTCAAGGACACCGACGGCGACGGTCGCGCGGACGAACGACGCGTGCTGCTCACGGGTTTCGCCGAAGGCAACCAGCAGTTGCGCGTGAATGGATTGTTTTGGGGCCTCGACAACTGTATTTACGGCGCCAACGGCCGCAGCGATGGAGAAGTTCGGTGGGCCAACGACACAGACGCGAAAGAAAAAGGTGCCCCTGCGGAAGCAGTTTCGATTCGTCGGCGCGACTTTCGGTTCCGACCGGATTATGGGGAGGGACGGCATGTTGCCGTCCCTGATAAATCAGGGCCGCCGACACGGCAGCCCTCCCGTCAATTTGAAGCCATCGCCGGCCACTCCCAATTCGGCTGCGCACACGATGATTGGGGCGATCGTTTTCCTGTGTTCAACAACATCCCGATTCGCCACGTCGTGATCGAGCAACGCTATCTCGACCGCCAGCCGCTGCTCGCCGGCATCGAGACCGTTGGCCCGATCTCGGCGCCGGATGACAAAGGACGGGTTTATTACCTCGCCCCACCGACGCTGCTGATCCCGCAAGCGTCGGATTACTTCACGTCCGCGTGCGGCTCGACCGTCTATCGCGGCGACGCGCTCGGTCCAGACTACAACGGTAATTTTTTTGTCTGCGAACCGGTGCACAACCTCGTTCAACGCCGCCGACTCGTCCCGAACGGCGCTACCTTTATCGCCGAACGCACTGAAGTGGGAAAAGATTTCCTTGCCTCGACCGATCCCTGGTTCCACGGCGTGTTCACGACGACCGGACCGGACGGCTGTCTCTACGTCGTGGACTTCTACCGCAAATACGTCGAGCACCCGGCGTGGGTCGCCGAGGAATTGAAGACCACGACGCCGTGGCGAACCGGGGAGGAGCACGGACGGATTTGGCGTATTCATCCGAAAAATTGGAAGCCGAAGGCCACGAAACCGAACCTCAGCCGCGCCAGATCGAGCGAGTTGGTGAAGCACCTAGCCGACGAAAACGGCTGGTGGCGCGACACCGCGCAGCGCCTGCTCGTCGAGCGACAAGACCGCTCAGTGATCTCAGCGTTGGGGAAAATGGCGCGCAAGTCACCGTCTTTGCCCGGACGTTTGCACGCGCTTTA
>QHOP01000029.1 GCA_003219345.1 Verrucomicrobiota bacterium | reverse complement strand
TGATCCGCAAAGACGGTGTGTTCGTGCCGAAGGATCTCAAGCCGCTCAACCCAAAGAATCTCAAGTAGCCGCGAGCTTCAGCTTGCGCCCTTCAAGCCTCGACTCCCCACCGCGCAACCTAAAGGTTGCGGCTACAACCTCCTCGATCGAGTGTCTTAATCCGTCCTTGATTCGTCGCGCGCCAGCAAGTATCACTAGGCCAGCCTTAGGCGTGCAAGGCGGGTTGGAGTTCGTGCCATGGCCTACGCAGACGCTTCCATAAACCGGCGCGGGTTCGGTCAGACCACGCGACCGGACGCGTGGTGGGTCCAACCGTCACTGGTTTTCCTGGGACTGTCGGCTTTCATCGTTTACTCGACGTGGGCAGCGTTCCAGGGCGCGCACTATCGTTGGGGGCCGTACCTGTCGCCGTTCTACTCGCCGGAACTTTTTGGAGATGCCACCCACAGTTGGTTCGGGGCGAAGCCGGGCTGGTGGCCGGCGTGGCTGCCGTTTTCGCCGGCGCTCTTGATTCTCTGGGTGCCGGGCGGATTCCGGCTCACCTGTTACTACTATCGGGGCGCTTACTACAAGGCATTCTGGGCCGACCCGCCTTCCTGCACCGTGAGCGAGCCGCGCAAAGCGTATCGCGGCGAGGCTTCCTTTCCGCTCATCATGCAAAACATTCACCGATACTTTTTGTATGTGGCGCTGCTCTTTCTGGTTTTCCTCGGCCACGATGTCTGGAAAGCGATGTGGTTTAGCGACACGGCGACGGGCAAAGCCACCTTCGGCATCCATTTCGGAACGGTGGTGCTGGCGGTGAACGTGATTCTGCTCGGCGGTTACACTTTTGGTTGCCACTCGCTTCGTCATCTGGTTGGCGGCGGCATAGACCGGCTCTCCGGAGCGCCGCTTTGCCAGAAAACGTATCGCTGCGTGAGCTGTTTCAATCGCAGACACATGCTTTGGGCGTGGCTGAGTCTCTTCTGGGTGGCGTTCTCCGACCTCTACGTGCGGCTTTGTTCGATGGGCGGTTGGCATGATGTAAGAATTTTGTGAGGTCGTTGAATCGTTGAACCGTTGACTCGTTAAAACGTGAAAATCGCTCCGACGATAGTCTTGAGCCGACCGGGCGTGCGGCCGCCGTTGCAACGTTTCAACGATTCAACCATTTAACGATTTAACGAACACGCATGCCTGAATATCAAACCTTCGAGCACGATGTCCTGGTCATCGGGGCCGGCGGCGCGGGACTGCGCGCGGCGATTGAAGCCTCGGCCGCGGGGGTGTCGGTGGGCGTTGTCTGCAAGTCCCTCCTCGGCAAGGCGCACACCGTGATGGCCGAAGGCGGCGTCGCGGCGGCCCTAGCGAACGTGGACGAACGGGACAACTGGAAGGTCCATTTCGCCGATACGATGCGCGGCGGGCAATACCTGAACAACTGGCGCATGGCCGAGCTGCACGCAAAAGAAGCGCCCGACCGTGTCCGCGAATTGGAAGCGTGGGGCGCGCTCTTTGACCGCACCAAGGATGGGCGAATTCTTCAGCGCAATTTCGGCGGTCACAAATATCCGCGTCTGGCGCACGTCGGCGACCGCACCGGCCTGGAAATGATTCGCACGTTGCAGGACCACGGCGTGCACCGGGGCATTGATGTCCACATGGAATGCACCGTGATCACCTTGTTGAAAGATGGCGACCGCGTGGTGGGCGCGTTCGGTTACGATCGTGAGCGCGGGCGGTTCCGTCTGTTCAAGGCCAAAGCGGTCGTGCTCGCCACCGGCGGCATCGGGCGCGCCTACAAGATCACCAGCAACAGTTGGGAATACACCGGCGACGGCCAGGCGCTCGCCTACCACGCCGGCGCTGAGCTGATGGACATGGAGTTCGTGCAGTTTCATCCCACCGGCATGGTCTGGCCGCCGAGTGTTCAGGGAATCCTCGTCACCGAAGGCGTGCGAGGCGAAGGCGGCGTTCTGCAGAACAAGGAGGGCAAACGATTCATGTTCGACGACATTCCGGAGCTTTATAAGAACCAGACCGCCGACAACCCGGAGGAAGGGTGGCGCTATTGCCAGGGTGACAAGGAAGCGCGTCGTCCGCCCGAACTGCTCACGCGCGACCACGTCGCCCGCTGCATCGTTCGGGAAATCAAAGCGGGCCGCGGCAGCGCGCACGGCGGCGTGTTTCTCGACATTTCCTGGATCAAGGAGAAAATTCCCAAGGCGGCGGAACACATCAAAAAGAAACTGCCGAGCATGTATCACCAGTTCAAACAACTGGCCGACATCGACATCACGCAGGAGCCGATGGAGGTCGGCCCGACGACGCATTACATCATGGGCGGCGTGCGCGTGGACGGCGACACGCAAATGTCCACGGTGCCGGGATTGTTCGCGGCGGGCGAAGTGGCTGCGGGACTGCACGGCGCGAACCGGCTCGGCGGAAATTCGTTGTCCGATTTGCTCGTGTTCGGCCAGCGCGCGGGAAAATTCGCCGCGCAATTCGCCAAAGAGCACGGCGCCGGACAAATTAACGTGGCGCAGCTCGAACAGGCGGCGCAACACGCCTTGGAACCATTCGGCCGCAACGAGACGAACGGCGAGGGCCCTTACCAAATCCAGCACGCGTTGCAGGAAATGATGCAGGACCTCGTCGGCATCGTGCGCAAGGAAGACGAAATGCTTCGGGCGCTGGAAGGCTTGCAGAAACTCCGAAAGCGCGGCGGACAGGTGGCCGTGCCTGGCAACCGCGAATACAACCCCGGCTGGCACACGGCGCTCGACCTCGACAATTTGCTGACCGTGTCTGAGGCCATCGCGCGCGCGGCCGTCGAGCGCAAGGAAAGTCGCGGCGCGCATTTCCGCGAGGATTACCCGAACAAGGACGCCGCAGCCGGCAAGTTCAACATCGTTGTCCGCAAAGGCACGGATGGTTCGATGCAGGTACGGCGTCAGCCGTTGTCGGAAATGCCGGCCGAGTTGAAGCAAGTCGTTGAGGACATGAAATGAAGCACGCGTTAACACGTAGCAGCCGAGGTAACGAGGCTCTGATTTCCTTCCCGGTTGAGGGAGCAGAGAGCCTCGTGACCTCGGCTGCTACAAGCGCAGAATGAAAACAGCGACGTTCAAAATCTGGCGCGGCGACGCGAACGGCGGAAAGTTCGTGGACTACACGACCGAGGTTTCCGAAGGCATGGTCGTGCTGGACGCCGTCCATCGGATTCAAGCTACGCAGGCCAACGATCTTGCCTGCCGCTGGAACTGCAAGGCCGGCAAATGCGGCTCTTGCTCGGCCGAAGTCAACGGCCTGCCGCGCCTCATGTGCATGACGCGACTGAACGATCTTCCGCTGGACAAACCGGTTACCCTCGAGCCGATGAAGGCGTTCCCGCACGTCAAAGACCTGGTCACCGACGTTTCGTGGAACTTTCGCGCCAAAAAGAAGATCAAACCGTTTAAACCGCGCCCGCCGGACACGCCGGACGGCACCTGGCGCATGGCGCAGTCCGACGTGGACCGCGTGCAGGAGTTCCGCAAGTGCATCGAATGCTTCCTCTGCCAGAACGTCTGTCACGTGTTGCGCGAGCACAAGCTGCACGACGAATTCATTGGTCCGCGATTTTTCGTCCAAGTCGCCGCGCTGGAAATGCACCCACTCGACATCGAAGACCGCACAGAGGAATTGAAGCAGGCCCACGGGATCGGCTACTGCAACATCACCAAGTGCTGCACGAAAGTTTGCCCGGAAGGTATCACGATCA
Source organism: Verrucomicrobiota bacterium (assembly GCA_003219345.1). Classification (GTDB taxonomy): domain Bacteria; phylum Verrucomicrobiota; class Verrucomicrobiia; order Limisphaerales; family AV2; genus AV2. Next base: position 1,125 of record QHOP01000029.1, on the reverse strand, counting down.
CCGACAACGCGATCATTCCGCTGAAGGAACGCGTCGTGGACAATTTTTATGACCCGCTCGGCAAGTTGGTTAAACTGTTTCGACCCAAAGCGCAAAAATGACGAAGAACAGAACCCGAATGACGAAACCCGAATCCCGCGCGGGCCGGTTGATTCGTCATTCTGGCTTCGTCATTCATTCGTCATTCGTCATTCATCATTCATCATTACTGGGCCATGTTTGAGCTCAAACCGCTTTCCCGAGAGGCGATTCCGGCGGCGCTGGACAAGGCGACGCGTTACCGATTGCTCAACGAACCGGCCGAAGCGGAGAGCATCTGCCTGGACGTGTTGCGAACCGACCCGGAAAATCAACAGGCGCTGATCGTCCTGCTGCTGGCGCTGACCGACCGGTTCAGCAAAGGCTACGGTGTCAGCGACACTCAGGCGCTGGATTTGCTGCCGCGGCTGCGGAGCGAATACGAACGGACCTACTACGCCGGCATCATTTATGAGCGCAAGGCAAAGGCGCAGTTGCACCAGGGCGGACCCGGCGCCAGCTTCAACGCTTACGAACTTTTCCGGGAAGCGATGACCTGCTTTGAGAAGGCGGAAAAGCTTCGGCCGACCGGGAACGATGAGGCTTTGTTGCGTTGGAACACCTGTGCCCGCATCATCATTCGGAACAAGCTTGGGCCGCGCCCGCAGGAGGACGGGCAACTGTAAATCGCCGCCAGTTGTCGGAAGAATTGAGCGTCTTCGAACTGCACCGCGGCGAGCGTCTGCTTGGCGACCTCCTGCATGATCGTCCCTTGCGGCACGATGGCGACGCCCGCGTCGATTTCCACCGCCCGTTTCACGGTCTCGATATTGTCGAACTCCATCACCGGCTGCACCGTCACGTTGTGGTCTTTGAGAACCCGGTCGATCGCTTTGCGCGTCGGGATGTCCGGCTCGAAGGCGATGAACTTCTGTCCGATAATCGCGCTGAGTTTGGTGGTCTTGTACTTTGCCAGCGGATGTTGCGGGTGGCAGATCAGCACCATGTTGTCCCGGCGCAGCGGAACGATCTCGAGCTTGGTGTCCTTGTTCGGAAACGCAACCAGCCCGAGGTCCACGAGGTTGCCGAGCACGTCTTCGTACACCT
>QHOP01000028.1 GCA_003219345.1 Verrucomicrobiota bacterium | reverse complement strand
CCTGCTAATTATAAGGGCAATCCTCGTAACCACCCTCCTGGCCGCGATCACTTTTGTCCGAGCCGCGGAGACTCCGCCAAAACCGCTCTTTCCTGACGCCGCGCCCGTATGTCCATGCGCAAGCCTGGCCAAGGTTTCGCTGCCGAACACCACGATTGATTCCGCCGCCATCGATTCCTCGGACGGTTCGTGCCGCGTCACCGCCACGGTCACGCACCCGCCGTCCGGCGATCGGGTCAAGATATTCATCGGCCTGCCCGCGACAAACTGGAACGGACGATTTCGCGGAACCGGCGGCGGCGGATTTTTAGGAGGAAGCGCCAACAACCTGCGTGGGCCGGTGACTCAGGGATACGCCGCGGGCGCAACCGACACCGGCCACGAGGGCGGCAGCGGCAGCTTTGCGCTCGACGCGAACGGACGCCTGAACTGGCAGTCGATCGTGGATAACGCCTATCTCGGCATCCATGAAATGACCGTCGTGGGCAAGGCCCTCACCCAGGCGTTCTATGGCAAGGCCCCGCGCTATTCCTATTTCGTGGGTGGTTCGACGGGTGGGCGCCAGGGATTGATGGAAGCGCAACGTTACCCGAATGATTATGACGGGATCGTTTCAGCCTGCCCGGCGATCAACTGGCATCGATTCCTTCCCGCCGATCTTTGGCCTCAGGTGGTGATGCTCGCCGCCAGGAATTTCATGCCAAAATCCAAGTTCGACGCGGCCACAGCCGCGGCCGTGGCGGCCTGCGACGCCTTGGACGGCGTCACGGACGGCGTCATCGACGATCCCACGCGATGCGCCTACAACCCGAAAGCACTTGTGGGCTCCCAAGTCGGCGACAGCACGTTCACCGAAGGCGACGCCGAGGTGGTCCGCAAGATCTGGGAAGGTCCGAGGGGACAAGACGGCTCTTTCCTTTGGCACGGTCTGACGCGCGGCACGGACCTGTTCGCCCTCGCCAACACGGGCGGTTCGCCGTTGACGGGAAAGCCCTTCGGCATCCCTCTGGATTGGTTCCGGTTCTTTTTGATCCAAAATCCGCAGTGGGATTGGACCACGTTGACGCCGGAGGGATTTGAACTGCTCTGGAAGCAATCCGTGGAACAGTTCGGCGCAGTCATCGGAACGGATGATCCGGATCTAACTCGCTTCCGCGACCGGGGCGGCAAGCTCATTATCTATCACGGCCTGGCCGATCAACTCATCCCGGCAGCAGGCACCATCGATTATTACAAGCGAGTGCAGCAACACATGGGCGGAGCAGAGGAGACCGCGCAGTTTGCCCGGTTGTTCCTGGCACCGGGCGTCGATCACGGCTTCCATGGGGCAGGCGCGATGCCTACCGGACAAATGGACGCAATCGTCCGTTGGGTTGAAGAAGGCCAGGCCCCTGATAAGCTCATCGCCGAACGCCGGGATTCAATCGGAAAAATCCTCCGAACGCGTCCGTTATTCCCCTACCCGCAGGCGGCGAAGTATAAGGGCAGTGGAAGCACCGACGAGGCTGCGAATTTCGTGAGCCAGCCACCCGCACAGTAATTGGCGCGGGTTGCTTTCGATGGCGCTCGATACGTATCGGCAACCTCAATCTCGATTGGGAAATCAATCGTCAGCATCCGAAAATAACCTTTCACCTATCGCCCGCAGCGTGCTATCCTGGTCGTCTATGAATAAGGTTTCGCTTGAAGCCATCCGAATGCTCCGACCGCGCCGGCGTGTGGACGGCCCCAACAACTGACTTATCCGGAAAGGAAGCATCGTATGAAAACCGCCTCCCACATCATCAATTCGAACCACGCCAGGCACCACTCCTGCATTGGCGAGCGTGACGTGAAGACACTCATCCCGGGAGCGGAGCCGTTCTCCCAGGACGCCCCCTCTCGGCCTCGCTGCGGCTTCACATTGATCGAACTGCTGGTGGTAATTGCGATTATCGCCATTCTGGCCGGCTTGCTCCTGCCCGCGTTGTCTCGCGCGAAAGAGATGTCCAAGCAGACGTCCTGTTCGAACAATCTCCGACAAATGGGCCTCGCAACCTTCTTATATGCTGACGACTACCAGGACCGGCTTCCTCCCCCGTTCTACGACCCGGACCTACCGCCGATTAGTTATCCATACTTTAGTTATCTTCTTTACGGTTGGGGAGGGACAGTTGGCAAGCCGGCCGAGCCGAAGCTCGCAGTGAACCTGGGCCTTCTCTACACCGGCAAATATCTGCAGGCACCGCCGATATTTTATTGTCCAAGCTCACGGCAGCAGAAGTGGTTCAGAGTTGTTTTCGAGAAGAAATATTTCGAAAGCGACAAAGTTCCCTGGCCCATGTACGCGGTCGATGGGCAGGTAAATATGACCTACAATTACTTCCCACAAATGGACGTTCCTTCCAGAAAAGAGAGCGACGCGAATCGGGGTTGGACGCAAGTGGCCCACAAACAGACGGAATTAAGCTCGCAGCGGTCGATGGAGACCGATCTGATTTACACCTGGGGCACCATGGCCCATACCAGTGGCAAGAATCCATACGGCCTTAATGTGCTTTGGGGAGACGGGCACGTGAAATTCAGCACGACCAAGGCCGCCTTCGATCCGAAGCTTTGGGGCGGAACTGGCCCTAACCCGACGTCTGAGACTCCCGGCGACAACGAGACCAAATGGCGAACGATTGTCTCGTTATTGCGGCCTTGAAACGAAGGCTACCCTTTCAAATAACCTCAGGCAAAGTCCGACACCTCAGCCCGGCCCTCTCCGATCGAGGCGGAGAGGGGGACCTTCCTTGCGCCTCCATACGTCCTTTTGCGGCTGGAATCGGCGCGAGGTGACGGTTGGAGTTATTTCTCCGAGGCCGCCGCGGGCGGGGTTTGCTTGATGAACTTGTTGGCCCACGCGATGAAGTGTTTCATGTTCGACCGGTCTTCGTGTCCGCCGTCGTGCTGGCGCCAGGCGAGTTCGCCGTCGAGCAGGCCGGTGTTCACCGGCGGCATTTTCGCGGTGCGATAATTTTCTCGTTCGCCGATGTCGCGCGCGCCCAGAAGACGGAAGACCGGCCCGGCGGCGACGGTGGCCATGTAACTGCCCTGCTGGTCGAGCCAGTTGGCGTCGCCGCGTTCGGGCACGCCGTAACTGATGAAGGTGAGACGCGGCGCGCACAACGCGATTAACTCGTGAGCGTCAACCGGCAGATCGCCCGCGTTCTTCCTGCCGAAGGTGGATTCGTCCGCGCCGTATTTCAGGAAATTGCCCGCCATCCAGTGGTATTCGCCCGAGCCGGTGAGATTCTCCACCGCTTCACCAAAATTGCGGCGATGCAGCTTGGCTCCGCCCTCGCCGGAAGAACCGACAAGCGCCATGACAAAGCGCGGCTCAAAGGCCATCGCAACCAGAGCGGCTTTGCCGAAACGTGAAACGCCTTCGATGCCGACCTTCTTTGCGTCCACAGCGGAATCGGTCTCAAGATAATCCAAACCGCGCGCGGCGCCCCAGGCCCACGCGCGCAACGAACCCCAGTCATCCGGCTTGCGTGGCTGACCTTTGTTGACCAGGCCGATGATTCCCTTCGTCAGTCCAGCGCCGTTGTCGGCCTGAATACTGCCCGGATTGATGGTAGCGTAACCCCATCCGGCGGCGATCAATTGCTCGGTCGAGGGAGGATCGGTGAAGTTACCGCCGCCGAAACCAGCGCGCGGGGCGGGCGCAGGTTCACCCGGTCTCCGGAGAAACCCGCCGCCGCCAAAGCCGCTGAACATCATCAGCACCGGGACAGGTGCCTTGGCATTCGACGGAGTGACTAGCGTCATTTGAATATCGACGCTGATCGCCGGGCAGGCCGAATTGTCCACGTGTCCCACCAGTTGTTTGGCAACAACCGATATCTCACCCACCACCCGGTCAACTGACTGGGTCGTGATCCTCCACGTAACCTTGGGTACATTCCGAGGCACGCGGCCAACGACTTCGCGCTCGAAGTCCTCGACAATTTCCGGGCAGCGCTGTTTCCACCACACGTCAGCGGTCGTGACCTTCTGTCCGTTTTTCAACGTGAGGGGATCGGGCAGATCGGGATAGGGGTTGGCTTTGGCCGGATCGTAATTGGCCTCATTGGTCGCGCCGGCCCGGCCACTCGGACCAGGGCGGAGCGCTTTAATCCCCAACTGATCCTTCATGTTCTGGTGATCCTGCTGGGTCGTCCAGTTCAACGGTTCGGGCAGGGCGCCGGAGCTCGGAACGGCTGCCGACTGGCCACATAGACGGCCGGCTGATATAGCCATGATGCGTCCGGCTGCGAAACAGGCGGACAAGAAGTAGCGTTTACGGTGTTGCATTCGTTTTTGAGTTTGGCGCACCGGATGCCCAAGGAATACACCGCATTCATCGGGCATCAAGTGAAGATTTAACCTGAAATCCGAAGCAATCCAAACAGGAGGAAATGGAGGAAACGAGAGAGAAGAGGTTGCAATTGATCCAGCCGGGAAAATTCTGTTCTCAACCGGATCGGCCCGTTTTCCTGTTTCCATTCTCTCCGTTCGCTCCTGTTAACCTTCGCTGCGGTGCGCGGATATAGAGCGTGTCTTTATGATTCGTAGCCGCGGACTTCAGTCCGCGCTGACCTCCCATGACCCGGTATCCTTTTTGATCGAATGAAAAGTGATTCCATTCTGCAGCCAAAAGTTCTCCCGCCGCGCCGGGACAGGGCTCTGCGCCTTCCAGATCCGCGCGCCGCTGTCGCGCCAGCAACGCGCCATAAGTCCGCACGTCGCGCACAAACATTTCGAGTCGTTTCCTTAACGCCTCGCTCGAAACCTGCCCGTCGCGCACGTCTTCCTCGTCCGCGAACGACACGCCATAGGGCAATGTCCAGGCGTAGCATTGGCGTGCCACGGTGCGGAGCTGATCGGTCACCGTCAGCCCTTTCTCGTGCGATGCGACGATGGTGGCAAACAGCTTCCCGGCGAACTCGCGCCAGAAATGGTCGAGGAAATTTTTCATCGCGCTGCTGATGCTGCCGTGGTAATCGGGCGTGCCCAGCACATAAACATCCGCGCGCTCCACGCGACCCTGCAACTGGTCGAATCCGGGCGCGTCGTAAGCCGTGTCCGGGTTGTAGAGCGGCAGCGAGTCCTTTTCCAGATCGAGCACGTCCACAGAACAACCGTCGCTGCGCAGTCGTTCCGCAGCGTGTAGAATGACGGTCCGCGTGACGGAAGTCGGATTCAAACTGCCGACGACGGCCAAAACTTGCACGGGTTGGCCAGCCATGCAGGGAGGTTAACGCCTTTTGAGCAGGACGCAACGGCGAGTTCAGACAGGGAAAACTCACGGATGGACAACAGATGAACACAGATAAACCTGATGGTTCAATTGAATCAATTCGCTTGCTCGGAACACAAAGACCTTGAACGACTCGCGCGCGCCTTATAGACATGGATAGGTTGCAGTGAACATTTCGCAACATCACCGGGCAATTTCGTGAAGCGCTGGCCGCTCATCCTCCTCGCCGCGTTGCTCGCCGGCTGCGCCCGGTTTGAACCGCAGCCCATTTCTCCGGCGGACACCGCCGCGAAACTCGACGCGCGCCGGCTCGACGACGCCGGTCTGAAAAAATTCGTCGAAACGAATCTCGGCCACGAACTGGAAGACTGGCCGCCTGAATCGTGGGACCTGCAAACGCTCACGCTCATTGCATTTTACTATCATCCCAGCCTCGAGGTAGCGCGGGCTCAATGGAGCGTCGCTCAGGCCGGCGTGCGAACCGCAGGCGGACATCCCAACCCGACGCTTGGCCTGACACCTGGATACGACTTCAGCGCCGCGAACGGATTGTCGCCATGGATTCCCTTCTTCAATCTCGATGTGCCGGTCGAGACGGCGGGCAAGCGCGGCAAGCGCATCCACAAGGCGCAGCATCTTTCCGAGTCCGCGCGGCTGAACATTGCAACCATCGCCTGGCAGGTGCGAAGCCACGTGCGCGTTAATCTCCTCGACTTCGCGGCCGCCAACCGCCGCAGTGCGCTGTTGGAGAGCCAACTCGCGGTTCAGGAACGAATCGTGAGGCTGCTCGAACAGCGCCTCGCGGTCGGCGCAATTTCACAACTCGAGTTGACTACGGCGCGGATCGCTTTGAACAGGACCCGGCTCGAGTTGGGCGACGCTAGCTTGAAACGCGCCGAGGCTCATGGACGGCTGGCGGAATCCCTCGGCGTAAGCGCGAGCGCGCTGGATGGCGTCGAGTTGCTATTTGATTTTTCGGAGCGCCCAGTGGACGGACTCACTTCAAGGGAGGCCCGTCACATCGCGTTGCGCGGGCGGTCCGACATTCTCGGCGCGCTGTCCGACTACGCAGCCACCGAGGCCGAGCTTCGGCTGCAAATCGCGAAACAATTTCCCGACGTTCACCTGAACCCCGGCTATCAATTCGACCAGGGCGACAACAAATGGACGCTGGGCATCACATTCGAACTGCCCGTGCTCAATCAAAATCAGGGGCCGATTGCCGAGTCGAAAGCGCGCCGTGAAGAAGCCGCCGCCCGTTTCACCGAGTTGCAGGCGAAAGTCATCGGTGAGATCGACCGCGCGGTCGCGGCATATCGAGTCGCGCGGGAACAATTGGCCACGAGCGATTCGTTGCTCGCCGCCGAACGACAACAACAGCAATCGGTTGAAGCGGAATTGAAGGCCGGAGCTGCCGATCAGCTTGATATGTTAAACGTGCAATTGGAACTCGGCGTTGCGACGCTCGCGCGGCTCGACGGACAGGCCAGGCTGCAGCAATCGCTCGGCGCGTTGGAGGACGCGTTGCAACGTCCGATGGACGAGAGGATCGGGGCGACTTCCACGTCGTCTCTGACCAACATGGTTCAGCGCGCACCCGAACGCCCAACAAAATGAAAGTGGAACACCCAACATCAGGGGAGCGCACGCCGCCGGCGTGCCCTTCGCGGCGGCCCGCCGCGAAGCCAGGCGCCAGACGACAGAGACGATCAGGAAAATGTAGCACCTGGTTCGCACGCCGGATTGGAGTGCGGTCGGCGGGCCGCGTGCGCTCCCCAAACCCAGCGCTGTCCTGAGCTGATACCCGCGAACATGAAATTGATACCCATTTATCCTCTTCTGCTGACGGGACTCATCTCCGCTCTGCTCGGGGCGTGTTCCAAGTCCGGGGGAGAAAACGAAACGAAGAAACCAAACGCCAACCAATCCCGCGTCAAGCGCGGAACAAACGGCGAGACCATCGTCACCCTCGACGCGCAGGCACAGGAGCGCATCGGTTTGAAAGCGGCGAATCCCGCAGCGGCGCAGTGGCAGCCGGAGATCAGAGGATACGGTCGAGTGCTCGACCCCGCGCCGCTGGCTGCACTGATGGCCGATCTCGTTCAGGCACACGTGGCAACGGAAACGTCGCAACGGGAGTTCGAACGCCTGAAGACCCTAGCGGAGCAGAACAATGCGTCGGTGCGCGCGTTGCAAGCCGCCGAGGCTGCCGCCAAACGCGACCAGGTTCTGGTCGAATCACTCCGCACGAAGCTGGCGCTGGGATGGGGCAAAGCGATTCTGGAGCGTGACGATCCGCCCGCCTTTGTCAGATCGTTGGCGAACGGTGAACATACGCTCGTCCGCGTTGATCTGCCGGCGGGAGAAAGTTTGAAATCGCCTCCTTCGGCGGCGCGACTGGTCTCGGTCGGCGACGGCGAGCACTCGATCACCGCCGACTTTTTCGACTCGACCCCGAGCGTCGATCCACAGACGCAGGGAGCGGGATTTTTATTTCTGATCGCGGGCAAGCCGTCGGCCTTTTCACCCAACGCAGCCGTCACCGGTTACGTCAAGGTTCCAGGCGACTCATTGAACGGCGTGACAGTCTCGCGTGACGCGGTGATACGCTATGAAGGCAAGACGTGGGTTTATTTGCAGACCGGCGACAACGAGTTTACGCGACGCGAAGTTCCACTCGATTATCCGGCTGAAAACGGGTGGTTCGTTCCTTCCGGAGTGACGGGCAAGGACCGCGTCATTGTGGACGGCGTGCAGACGATTCTTTCCACCGAACTGAGCAGCGGAGGTTTCTTAAGCGGCGAGCGGGAGTAAGGGAAATGCTCAAACGCGTTGTTGAACTCTCTTTGCGCTTTCGTGGCGTCGTCGTTGCGCTGGCGTGCGTGCTGGTCGGTTACGGGATTTTTGTCGCAACGCACGCGAAGCTCGATGTCTTCCCCGAATTCGTTCAACCCCAGGTCACCGTCCAGGCCGAAGCGCCGGGGCTGGCGCCTGAGCAGGTGGAACAGCTCGTCACCCGGCCAATCGAGAGCGCGTTGAACGGTGTCGGCAACCTTGAATCCATCCGCTCGGAATCAATCCAGGGACTCTCCGTGACTACGGCGGTGTTCAAAGAAGGCACTGACATCTACGTCGCGCGCCAGATGTTGGCCGAGCAACTGGCGTCGGCCG
>QHOP01000027.1 GCA_003219345.1 Verrucomicrobiota bacterium | reverse complement strand
CCTCGGGCGTGAAGCCGTGGTTCTTCAGGTTGGCCTTCGGGTTGGCGAGATCAATTTCGGTGTGCGCCACGTTGAGGTCGCCGCAGAAGATCACCGGCTTGCGACGCTCGATCTTCCTGAGGTAACGGAGGAAGTCGCGGTCCCATTGCTGACGGTAGGCCAGACGGGTGAGTTCGCGTTTCGAGTTTGGCACATAAACGTTCACGAGGAAAAAGTCGGTAAACTCGGCCGAGAGCACGCGCCCTTCGTGGTCGTGCTGCGCGCGGCCGATGCCTTGGGTGACGTGGACCGGGCGTGTCCGGGTGAAGATCGCAGTGCCGGCGTAGCCTTTCTTTTGCGCCGTGTTCCAATAGGTGGTATAGGCCGCTGGCCAGAGTTGCTCGACATCGTCCGGGCTGCATTTGGTTTCCTGAAGGCAGAGCACGTCCGGCTTTTCGGCTTCGAGATAATCGAGGAAGTTTTTCCGCAACACGGCGCGCAGGCCGTTGACGTTCCAGGACACCAGTTTCATCGTGCGAGCTTATCGCAAAGAGTCGTGAATTCCAATCAAGCGAGACGCCAATCAGGGCGGATTCGGGGAGTCCATGCCAGCCCGTCGGCCAGGCCGTTTTTCCGCCGGTATGAATTCGTCTTGATTCTTTTCCATTCGTGGTAAACTTCGGGCATGGCCTGGCGCATTCACGACAACGTGATCCGCGGCGAAATTGATAACCGCGAGAAGGGCGTGATCCGCGGGCGCATTTGGCTGGACGGTATTGCCCAGCCGGTCCTCCTCGAACTCAAAGGCAATGCGTGTCCCGATCTCGCCGGCTGCGTTTTGAAGTTCAATAATCCCAGCGCGACCATCCCGCTGCGCAAAGACGCCCATTTCCACCCGCTCCAATGCGGGAGCGCCGGCGACATGACGGCTTCGCGTAAAGTGCGGGTGTTCGATCTGCCGTTCGAGGAGGCCTATGCCATGATCAAGCGGGGCGAGCAACCTCCCGAACACATGGCCAACAGCCTGTACCTCGAATGGTTCAGCGAATTCAACGGGCGCGTGGTCATTGAAAGCGCCGATTACCGGATCGAGATTTCCGCGCCCGCGTGGCGGTTGAAGCCGGAGGAGGACGCGCAGCGAGCCAAAGACGCCGCGGCCGGTTTTTCCGGGTTCATGCAGAAACTGACTGACGCGTTGGAAGCGCAAAAGCACGAGCCGCCCGCAGACCGCGAGTGGGACGAGTTCGACTACGAACGGTTGATGAAGGAGTCGGACGCGCGCACGGACAAATACCTGGAGCTGCTCGACAAGCACGGCGACAGTCCCCAGGCCGAACGTCTCATCGCGAAGGAAATGGGTTGGGACGACGCGGACAAACCGGAGCCGCACGAGGCGGCCGCGGAGAACGACTGGCTGGATGTGGATGAGATCAACCGAGTCACCGCCGAGGCGGCGGAGCAACCACTCGAACCGGAACCGCACACCGAAGGCGTGGACTGGATACGGACTGCCGACGGAAACATACGCCATCCGCTGCAGCACCGTTGCTTCGAGAGCGCGATGAAACTCTGGCACGCGTGCGACGACCTGGGGCTTCCCAAGTCGGAAGACGACGATCTTTGTCAACTGGTCAGTGAATTTCAGATCACCAGCGCGAAGCTGGCCGGCGCTTTGAATGGCCTGGCCTGCGGCCGCGACCGGCGTGAAGGCGCGTTCATCGTTGCGTACCTCAAACGCGCGCTCGACCACTTGCACAAGGCGCAGGCCGGACTGGAGAAGGTTGCGCCGAAGAATCTGTTGCCTCCCGACGTGGTGGCCGAATCCCGCGGGAATCTTTTCGACATTCGCCAGGAAATTCTTCGACTGATGAACGAATTTCGCGGACGGAAGTGATACGCGATCGCGGCGGCGGGAAAGCTGGATTCCTTTCGACGACCCCGCTATTAAGGCGGAGTGTCAAAGCTCGCCAACAGAGTCCTCGTCGTCATTGGCGGCACCGCGGGCATCGGTTTGTCCGCAGCAAAGGCGTTTGTGGCGGAGGGTGCGACGGTGGTCGTGGTCGGCCGCAACGTGGAAAACGTGAAGGCAGCGCAGAAGGCGCTGGGCAAATCGGCCGAAGCGCTGGTCGGCGACGCGAGCGATCCGAAGACTGCGGCGCAGGCAATTCAGACGGCTCTCAAGACATTCGGGGCTTTCCATGGCTTGTATCACGTGGCGGGCGGCAGCGGACGCAAAAAAGGCGACGGCCCGCTGCACGAAATCACGGATGAAGGCTGGCAATACACGTCGCATCTGAACCTGACATCGCTGTTTTACTCGAATCGCGCGGCGGTTCAGCAGTTCCTCAAGCAGAAGGGGGGAGGCAGCATTTTGAACATGAGTTCGGTGCTCGGCTTCTCGCCGTCGCCGCGCTACTTCGCGACGCATGCTTACGCGGCGACGAAAGCGGCCGTTATCGGTCTCACGAAATCCGCCGCGGCTTATTACGCCAGACAGAACATTCGCTTCAACGTGCTGGCTCCGGCGCTGGTGGCCACGCCCATGTCCGAACGCGCGCAAAACGACACAAGCATATTGAATTTCATCGCTACCAAGCAGCCGCTCGACGGCGGACGCATCGGACGACCGGAGGATCTGGACGCGGCTGCGGTTTATCTCATGTCCGATGAATCGAAATTTGTGACGGGCCAGGTGCTGGCGGTGGATGGCGGTTGGTGTGTGTCGGAAGGCCAGTTCCAGGGTGGCGCATAATTCTGCAACCTCACACGCGAAACCTGAAACCACAAACTCACGCTCTAGGCATTGATTTGGGCGGGTCGAGCATCAAGGCGGTCACGGTGACGCCGGACGGCGAGACGCTGTCGCGCCACAACCTCGAGTTCGATCCAGACAAGAACATGGAGTGGGCGGAGAAAATCCGCGCGCTCGTTCAGTCTGTCGAGACCGAACGCGCCAAGCTTGCTGACAGCATCGGGCTTTCGGCGCCGGGGCTCGCCGCCGCAAACGGACGCTCCATCGCTTGTATGCCGGAGCGCCTGCAAGGTCTTGAGGGTCTGGATTGGACAGAATTTCTCGGCGCCTCAAAAACGGTCCCGGTGTTGAACGACGCGCACGCGGCGCTGCTGGGCGAAGCGTGGGTTGGAGCGGCGCGCGGTTTTCAAAACGTCATCATGCTGACGCTGGGCACGGGTGTCGGCGGCGCGGGCATGGTCGATGGCCGATTGCTCCGCGGCCATATCGGCCGGGCGGGTCACCTGGGCCATTCATCGCTCGATCCCGACGGACCGCCGGACTGCGCCGGCACGCCAGGGAGTATCGAAGTGGCCATCGGCAATTGCACGATCCAGGAACGCTCGCGCGGTCGCTTCCAAACCACGCACGATCTCATCGCGGCGCACTTGAAAGGCGACACGGAGGCGACGGCGATCTGGCTGAAATCAGTCAAAGCGTTGGCGGCGGCGGTTTGTTCGTTCATCAATATTCTCGACCCGGAAGCGGTGATCATCGGCGGCGGCATCGCGAGGGCGGGAAAGGCGTTATTTGAGCCGTTAGAGCAATTCCTCGATCCGATCGAATGGCGTCCGGTGGGCCAGCGCGCGAAGATTCTGCCAGCGCAACTCGGCGAATTCGCCGGAGCGTTCGGGGCGGCGTCGAATGCGCTGAAACTCTTGCCTTGAGTTTCTACTTTCCGCCGCTGCGTCTGAGACCGGCCAATGTTCGATTCCGGACGATCTTGAAACCGAAGCGGACATCTCCGAACACTCCCATCAGGTTCAGCCAGAGCGGGAGCAGCATTTCGGTCCCGCGGGCCTTTGTGATATCGCCGAGGTCACAACTTTTAATACCGATAATGCTCCGCCTTGTACGGGCCGTCCACCGGCACGCCGAGGTAGTCGGCTTGTTTCTTTGAGAGCTTCGTCAGTTTCACGCCGATCTTTTCCAGGTGCAACCGTGCGACTTCTTCATCCAGCTTCTTGGGCAGACGATAGACACCGACCTTGAAGGTGTCCTTGTTCTTCCAGAGCTCCAGTTGCGCGAGAACCTGGTTGGTGAAGCTATTGCTCATCACGAAGCTCGGATGGCCTTCGGCGCAGCCGAGGTTCACGAGGCGGCCTTCGGCAAGCAGATAAATGCTGCTGCCGCCGGGCAGGTCGTAACGGTCCACTTGAGGTTTGATGTTCACCTTGGTGACGCCTTTCGCGTTGTTCAGCCGGTCCACCTGAATCTCGTTATCGAAGTGGCCGATGTTGCACACGATGGCCTGGTCCTTCATCTTGAGGATGTGCTCCAGCGTGATGACATCGCAGTTGCCGGTGGTCGTGACGTAGATGTCCGCCTCGCCCAGCGTGTCTTCGATCGTCGTGACTTTGAATCCTTCCATCGCGGCCTGGAGGGCGTGGATAGGGTCCATGTCGGTGACGATAACGCGCGCGCTGGATCCGCGCAGGCTGT
>QHOP01000026.1 GCA_003219345.1 Verrucomicrobiota bacterium | reverse complement strand
GCATTCGGAGACGAATCCTTCGGCGTTCAACATGACGGCCTCTTCGCAGCCGGCGATGTTCGCCTCCATTTTCGCGAGGATGTTGTTCAGGTAATTCAACGACTTGATGGCCGGGTTCAGCGCGCTGTGTAGATTGCGCGTCGTCGGCACGGTGATGATTTCCATTCCTTTCTCGTAAAACTCCGGGGCATAAAGCTGGATTTTGTCGGCGATGATGATGACGGACGGATCCTTGCAACGGTTCGGGTTCAACCCGAGCGTGCCGATACCGCGCGTCACCAATAGACGAATGTAGCCATCGCGGATGCCGTTTTGGCGGCAGGTCTCGACGACCGCCTTCATCACTTCTCCATGCGACATCGGAATGTCGAGCAGGATTGCTTTCGCGGAATAGAACAAACGGTCGATGTGCTCCTTGAGTTGGAAGACGCGCCCGTTGTAAGCCCTAATCCCCTCAAAAATGCCGTCGCCATAGAGCAACCCGTGATCGAACACGGAAATTTTGGCGTTCTTCTCGTCACAATACTTGCCGTCAACGTAGATTTTCATGCCCGTAAAACCGCGGCAGCCTACGGTAAGCGGCCAGCAGGGCGCAACAGAAGAATAGGCGGACGGAGCGGTGTGGTCCCGGGTCTCATGTCGTTCAATGCCTCAGCACTCCAACGCTCTTTGCCTTCGTCAGACGGGTTCCCCTTTCACCTGACCGTCCACCAGTTCGATCATTCGGGGAGCGCGAGCCGCCAACTTCGCGTCATGGGTGGCGATGATAAGCGTGGTCTGGCGCTCGGCACGCAGCGCGCAGAGCAATCCAATGGTTTCCTCGCCGGTATGAGAATCGAGATTGCCGGTCGGTTCATCCGCCAGAATCAGGTCCGGTTCGTTGACCAGCGCCCGCGCGATGGCGGCGCGCTGCTGTTCGCCGCCAGAGAGCTCGTACGGCCGATGCTCCAGGCGTTCGCCCAGTCCGACTCGCTCCAGCAATTCGCGTCCCCGCGCCGCGGCTTGCGACGCGTTCATCCTCGCCATCCGCGCCGGCAGACAAACATTCTCCAGGGCGGTCAGTTCCGGCAACAAATGGTAAGCCTGGAAAACAAAACCGATTTTGCGATTGCGAAATCGCGAGAGTTCCAAACCAGACATCCCCGCCAGATTTTTCCCGTCGAACCACACTTCGCCCGCCGTCGGCGCGTCCAGTCCGCCGAGCAAATGCATCAAGGTGCTCTTGCCCGCGCCCGACGCGCCGCGCACCGACAGGAAATCGCCGCGGGCGACCGTCAGGTTCAGGTGCCGCAACACTTCGAGCGACCGCTTGCCGATGGAGTACATTTTCGCGACGTCCCGCGCGTTCACCAGCGCATGGTTTGCCTGGACAGTCGGCGGCGCATCCTGTGTTCCGGGGTCCGGTCTCCGGCACTCCGTCTCCTTCGTTGCTTCATTCATACCGCAGCGCCTCCACGGGCTTAAGTCGTCCCGCGTTCCACGCCGGCAGCACGCCCGCGAGCAAACAAATCAGGAGCGAGCCGCCGCAGATCACGATGATGTCGCGTGGCAGCATCAACGCCGGCAATTCATACAGATTATAGATCGAGGCCGGGAACAACTCGAAACCGGTCAAGCTTCGCAGAAAGTTCAAGAACTCATTGCGATAGGACACGGCTACGGCACCCAGCAAATATCCCGCCGAGACCCCGATTAGCCCAATCGGCACGCTTTGGCAGAAGAACACAGACATGATCTGGAGATTGGTCGCTCCGAGGGCCTTTAACATGCCAACTTCCCGCGTCTTTTGAACCACAAAGGTGATCAAAACGCTCGCAATCCCGAATGCCGCCACAATCAAAATGAAAAAGAGGATAAAGATCATCAGATTCTTCTCCACCAGGACGGCGCCCAGCAGGCTCGAATTGTCTTCAGCCCACGTCCGGATTTCGAGACCCGGGCCCAGCGCCTTCCGCAGTTGGCGCCTCACCTGGTCCGCCTGGAAGGGGTCGTTCAACATCACCAACAGCCCATGCACTGAATCCTCCAGCATGTACATGTCCTGCGCATTGGCCAGCGAACACACGATGAACTCGTTGTTGAACTCGTAGTAACGAACGTCAAAAACACCTGTGACTTCGTAATCCCTCGCCATCGGCACTTCCTCCTCACCTCGTTTGCGGCTCTCCTGCCACTGTTGAAAATCACGGGGCGAATAAACCGCCAGCCGATCACCCACCTGCAGACCCAGCCGCTCAGCCAACCCTTTGCCCACCAGCAACCCTTTGCCTGTCACATCATTCGTTCCCTCGACAACGCTCGACATCAGCACGCTGACCTTGGTCTCCAGCTTCGGAACAATGCCGCGAATCAACGGCGCCTCCACGATCGGGTTTCCCGCTTCAGGCTGGGTTTGGACCATGACGCGGCCGATGACGTAGGGGCTGACTCCCTTCACATTTTTGTTCGACGAGATGACGCGCATCATCGGTTCGTAATCACGCATCGGCGCATCCTCTTGAACGCGGAGATGGGCGCTGAAACCAAGGATTTTCTCGCGCATCTCCCGATCAAAACCGCTCATCACGCTGATCACGATGATCAACACGGCCACCCCGAGCATGACGCCGATGATGGAAATGAGCGTGATGACCGAAACAAACGTCCGCTTGGGACGCAGATAACGGAGAGCGAGCAGCAACTCAAATGGCAGCCTGGACATCGCGCGGAGGCTATTCGCTGGACAAGCGAGTGTCAACGAGCAGGCGAGAACAATCCCGCGGATTGCGCGGACCGACACGGATGAATGGAGCGCCGAGCCAGAGTTCGGTGTTCCGATAAGCGCGTTGTGAAAATGCTCGTGCCTTGTAGCAGCCGACGTGAGTCCCCATGAAGCAATTCCAACACCAAAGGGCGTGAAAATTCCGGGAACTGCGCGTGCTTCCCCCCTTTCCATGAACCGAGCAGGCTGCGGGTCGCAGACCCGCGGTCCGGACCGCGCCTCTGTGAGGCGCAGCGGTTCATGGTCCCAATGCGCGACAGAAAAGTCGTGGAGGCTCTCCATGAACCGACCCACCCCTGACCCCTCCCAGGAGGGGAACTCGGCAAGCGTGCCCTGACATTGACTCCCCTCCTCCGGAGGGGTTGGGGGTGGGTTCATGGCTCCGATGCGCGTCCAAATTTCTGGAGGTGTTCCCTGCCCATGAACCTCCTCCTCTCCCGCCCTTCGGGCACCCTCTCCCCCTCGGAGGGGGAGAGGGACGGGGTGAGGGGGCGCGTGGGTTGGTTCAAGGGCGCAAGGCGCGCACAAAGTTCGGGAAGGTCTCTCCTGGGGGAGAGGGCCGGGCCTTCGCCCGCCGTAGCAATTCTACTGAAGATGACCGGATTGGCTTCGGCCCGCGAAGGCGGGGTGAGGGCGAGCGTTTCCTCCAATCCCATTTTCGGAGTAGGAGGCTCTAACTTCATTCCGCATTCCTCGTTCCGCACTCCACGTTTTGAATGAGCTCACCTCGGTTGCTACGTTTCTTCAAACACCCTTTGGGAAAACTTCATTGTCCGCGACGGTCTGTTCTGCTAGACGTTTCGGCGAGTTTGCGTCGCGATGCGCCGCAGAAAACTGAACTGGAACTCAAGCAAGGAAAACATGTCATGAAGAAACCATTTCTCCTATTCACTGCGCTCATGCTTTGGATGCCGTGTTTGGTGCACGCCGCATCCTTGAGCGCCGGGTTCACCTATCAAGGCCGTCTCACCGACAACGAGAGCCCGGCCAATGGTGCGTATGACATGCGCTTCACGCTGCACAGCGCCAGCTCGGGCGCCAACACTCAGGTCGGCGGCACCATTCAAATCGCCTCGGTCCTCGTGACCAACGGCCTGTTCAAGGAGGAACTGGATTTTAGCGCAAGCCCGTTCGATGGCGAAGACCGCTGGCTGGAAATCGGCGTGCGACCCGGCGGCAGCACCAACGCCTTTACTGTCCTCGATCCTCGCCAACGACTGTCCCCGTCGCCTTACGCTCTCTTTGCGCCGAATGCGGCGATTGCGACGATGGCTAATGGCGTCGCCACCAGCGCAATTTCCGCCACGCAGTTGAATACGCCCGGCCTGCCGGCGACCGGCCAGGTGTTGGCCTATGGCGGCACGAGCCTTGTTTGGACCAACGCCTCAGCAGCGGCCGCGGCGTGGACTCTAAATGGCAACAGCGGCACGACGCCAGGCGTGAATTTCCTCGGCACGACGGACAATCAGCCGCTGGAACTTTGGGTAAATGCAACGCGTGCATTCCGACTGGAGCCGAACGCGAATGGCGCGCCCAACGTCATTGGCGGTTCAGCAAACAACCAGGTAGACGCGGGTGTGGTAGGCGCAACTGTTGGCGGCGGGGCACTTAACACGATCCA
>QHOP01000372.1:14618-22789 GCA_003219345.1 Verrucomicrobiota bacterium | reverse complement strand
CGAAAGCAAGTGTGAAATGAAGCTGCCGAGTCTTCGACATCGCCGGCCGTTCGGCCTCGCCCTTGTTGGCGGGCTGGCGATCTTGATGTTCATCCTCAGTCATCGTCCTGCGACCTGTCGCGGCATCGTGATTTCGTTCGCAGGTTACACCAATTTGCCGAACGATGCCCTGCGCTTCGCTCTCTTTTCCGTCAGCAATCAGGATTCGGCGACGATTCGGTGGCGTGGCAATTGGGTCGAGGTGGAAGGAGTTCAATACCCAAAAGCGCCGACGATCAATCCTGGTCTTCCCTGGTCCACAGGGCCGACTCTGAAGCGTGGAGTATCTTTAGCTCTCGCGGTGGGTGAACCATCAGAAGCGGGGAGATGGAGATTTTGCCTGCGCTTTTCACCCTGCACTTTGAAGGAACGCTTGCTTGATTATGCTTTCAAGCACAACTTGCCGACGAAATTAGGGCCGCTGCTAATACTGGACTCCCAACAAATTCTCAATCCGACCAACTCCGTCACAAATTATAGCCCGTGGCTTGGGAACTAAATCCGATTGGCACAAACGGCTTTCTGGATTATTGAGTCTCGCGCAAATGCATAACGAGAGTGCGCCGAATGCGATAGCGCGGCGTTCGCGCCGCTTCAGCGTGCGAAACGAAAGCAGGCCGGGCAATTTCCGGCGTCCTCTCACGGCGGACGGTGAAGCGGGCTGAAGCCCGCGCCCCGTGACTCAGTTCCACGAGCTTCGATAGAATGGTCCGCCATGAGTGCCGAACGAAGGAGGAGCCGAATTTCGGTCGTCGAAGCTGACATCACAAAACAGACGTGGACGCAACTATGAACGCCGCGAACACGGCGCTGCTCAGGGGCGGCGGCGTGGATGGCGCGATCCATCGCGCGACGGTGACCCGGCTGTTGCGACTACTCTGTGCAAGAGGCTGTCCAAACGCGGGGGAATCCGTTATGGTGGCTTCGACGAATGAATAATGACACACCAGACGAGATCGAGGAATCAGCGCCCGTCTATCGCCCCTTGCCTGAGTTGGCTCCACCCGACGCCTTCGATCCCGTCGTTGAAGCCTACAAGAAGGACATCGACCGGACATTGTTGCGCGAGAACCTGAAGCTGACGGTGGACGAGCGGTTCCGAAAGCTTCGAAGTTTTATGAAGTTTGCGCATGGAATTCGGGGCGCGGCGACGCGCAAGGACGGAATACCAAAAAAGGGCGGATGAAATCGGGCGACCCCAACTTCGAGGAGTTTTTTCCCCTGCTGCTGAAGCACCAGGTGAAGTTCATCTTGATTGGCGGTGGCGCGGCGATGGCGCATGGCTCGGCGCGGGCGACATACGATGTGGATGTCGTTTACGCCCGCGACCGTGAGACCCTTTGTCTTCGATGAGAAAACCGTCCGCAACGGGTTAAATTTCACCCTGACAACGACTCTGGGCGACATTGATTTTCTGGGTGAAGTCGCGGGCGGCGGGACCTATGAGCAGTTGCTTCCGCATTCCGAAGAAGTAAGCGCCTTTGGCTGCAAGTTCCTTTGCGTCTCGCTCGAACGGCTTATCCAACTCAAACGCGCCGCGGGTCGTCCGCGGGACCTGGAAGCCATTGCGGAACTCCAAGCCCTTCTTGAAGAGCGCACGAAACAAGAGTCCGGAGGCCTCTGATGTGAATCAAAGCATCAAGAACCGGATCGAAGTCGTCGGAGGCGACATCACGAAACAGGCGGTGGACGCGATCGTGAACGCGGCGAACACGACGCTGCTGGGCGGCGGTGGTGTGGACGGCGCCATCCATCGCGCCGCCGGGCCGGAGTTGCTCGAGGAATGTCGCAAGCTGGGCGGTTGCCCGACCGGTCAGGCAAGGATCACCAAAGGCTACAAGCTCCCGGCCAAATGGGTCATTCACACGGTCGGCCCCGTCTGGCGCGACGGCAAACATGGCGAGGACGATTTGCTCGCGGGTTGTTATCGAAACTCACTCGCTCTGGCTGAACAGAACGGCGTGAAGACGATTGCGTTTCCGTCCATCAGCACCGGCGCGTACGGTTTTCCAATGGAACGCGCGGCGAAGACGGCCGTGACAGAGATCAAGAAATTTCTCGAACGGAAGAGCTCGATTGAGAAGGTATTGCTTGTTTGTTTTGGCAATGGCGCCTTTGAGATTCACCAGCAGGCAGTGCGGGAGGTGGTTGGTTAACTGTGCTATCCATGAACCATCTCCCCCGTAGCGGCGTCTCGGCAGAGCGCCGCGGACTGTTGTTCCCACGAATCGCGGCGCTCTGCCGAGACGCCGCTACACCCACTTAAGCCTGGAACAACTCGGCGATGGTCACCTGCAACGTCGGCAGCAGTTGTTCGGTGAGCGTTTCGCGTCCGGCAAGGATGCGTTTCAGCATCAGACCGTATTGGCTGCCGTGATAGACCTCCACGTTGTCGTAGCGCGGGTCAATCATCCAGAGCCGTGGAATGTTCAGTTCCTCGTAAATCTGCTTTTTCGTCACGGTGTCGGGGCGATGGTCGTCGGAACTGATGATCTCCGCGGCGAGCCAGATTTTTCCCGTCGCCACGGTGACCAACGCGAGGTCGGGACGCACGAGTGTGCCCGAA
Organism: Verrucomicrobiota bacterium; assembly: GCA_003219345.1. GTDB lineage: Bacteria > Verrucomicrobiota > Verrucomicrobiia > Limisphaerales > AV2 > AV2. Next base: position 20,184 of record QHOP01000372.1, on the reverse strand, counting down.
GCAATCTGCACCACCGAGCGCCGCGGGAGCAGGCGGGTGGTGGCGATGTTGGCCAGGCTGGCGGCGATCAGCTCATGCAAGCGGTTACAAATGACCTCGTGACGCGCGCCCGGCGGCATCCGCAAATAGGTTTCACCCTCGACGATTTCTTCGTAGTGTTCGCTCACGTGGGTGACTGCTAATCGGTTGCTTTGCCTTTGTGAGGTTCTTGAAGTGCGGAGTCCCTCCGTTTTGCCCTCACCATTCCAACTGTCAAACCTGTTACGCCGACAATCCAGATTGCTATTATTAGATAAATTGCCGCCGGTTCGCTCTTGGAGTCTTTCCCTGCGAAGAAATCCCAGAGAATGAATGGCAGAACCACACTCAGGATCAGCAAATGGACTAGTTTGGATCGATAGTATTTGTAGCCTAACGGCATTCTCTTATGCAGTCCGGTTGCATTTTCGCTGGAACTTCGACACCCGCCGGAAAACCACTACGCTAGAAGGCTACGCAGGAACCGGCCCGTGTGCGAGCGTTTATTTCGCGCCACATCTTCCGGCGTTCCTTCGACAACGATTTGTCCGCCCGCGTCACCGCCTTCCGGACCGAGGTCAATGACCCAGTCGGCCTCCGCGATCAAATCGAGGTTGTGCTCGATCACGATGACCGAGTGCCCGGCGTCCACGAGGCGTTGCAATACCTCCACGAGCCGGCGCACGTCCGCCATGTGCAGACCGATGGTCGGCTCTTCGAGAATGAACAGATTGCGCTTGATGGCACGCCCCTCACCCCGTCCCTCTCCCCATCCGATGGGGAGAGGGTGGCCTTTAGGCCGGGTGAGGGGAGTCTCATCCAGAGCGAACGTCATTTGTTGCGCGTCTTTTATTCCGCCAAGCAAGTGCGTGACGAGCTTCACCCGTTGCGCCTCGCCGCCGCTCAACGTCGGGCTGGTCTGTCCCAGTTTCAAATAATCGAGGCCGGTGTCGCGCAGCGCCTCGAGCGGGCGTCGAATCCGCGGGAAGGCGTTGAAAAACCCGATCGCTTCGGCGACGCTGAGTTCCAGCACCTGCGCGATGTTTTTTCCGCCGAGTTCGATGTCGAGTGTTTCGCGGCTGAACCGCATTGCATTGCACGCCTCGCACCGAACATAAGCGGGCGGCAGGAAGTTCATTTCGAGTTTGATGTTGCCCGCGCCTTCGCATTCGGGACAACGGCCCTGCGCGCTGTTGAACGAGTTGACCGCGGCGTGCGGCCGATCGGCGACTGGTCCACCTCGTAAACTGCTTTGATAGACTGGTGACCGGTGATGCGTGATGAGTGATGCGTGATGCGGCGGCTGCGGCCGGACTTGCGTTGTTTCAGCGCGGCCTCAAGCGCAGGCAACAGACATTCGCGGATGAGCGTGCTTTTTCCCGAACCGCTGACGCCGGTGATGACGACCAATCGATTCAAGGGGAAGCGGACCGTGAGGTTCTTCAAGTTGTTGGCCGCGGCGTTGTAGAGGATGAGCCATTTCAAATCCGAAGTCCGAAACTCGAAATCCGAAGGAAGCCCGAAATTTGAGACCCGAACCGCCTCAGACCTGGCAGCTCTTTCGGATTTGGGCCTTCGGATTTGTTTCGGATTTCGGATTTCGGATTTCGGATTTCCGACCGCCCGCCGCCGGCCGCGGCTGGGGAATTCTTTTTCCGCGCGCAAACAGCGGCCCGTGATTGAATCGTCGTGACGCAGCAGTTCCTCCAACGTCCCCGCCGCGACGACCTGACCGCCGTGCACACCCGCGCCCGGGCCAAGGTCAACGATGAAATCGGCGCTGCGCATCGTCTCCTCGTCGTGCTCGACGACGACCAACGAATTGCCGCGTGATTTCAGAACCGCCAGCGTGGCGAGCAGCATCTCATTGTCGCGCGCGTGCAGGCCGATGGTCGGCTCGTCGAGCACGTAAAGCACGCCGCTCAGGTTCGAGCCGAGCTGCGCCGCCAGGCGGATGCGCTGCGCTTCGCCGCCGGACAACGTCGGGACACCGCGGCCGAGTTGCAAATAACCGAGCCCGACTTCGCGCAGGAACCGCAGCCGTTCGCGAATCTCCGGCAGAATGTCGCGCGCGATTTGGGCCTGGTGGCCCTTGAACCTGAGCCGGCGAAAAAAAACGAATGTCTCGTGGACGGAGGCGCGGTTAAAGGTGTCGATGGTGGGACAGGCCTCTCGCCTGTCTTTCGCCTTGTTTCTTCTATCCGAACTCCTCATGAACGCAGAGGACAGGCGGGACGCCTGTCCTACGTTAAGCCGGACGGCGCGCGCGATCGGATTCAAACGCGTTCCTTCGCACTCCGGGCAAAGCTCGCGTTCACCTTCCTGCCAACTCCACCAACTCTCTTCAATCGCATCGGCGCGCGCGCCGCGGTCCACGTCTTCCGGCAGATAAAACAGTTCGCCAAAGCCTCGGCACCTCGGGCACCAGCCCTGCGACGAGTTGTAGCTGAAATTTTTGGGGTCGAGCAGTTCGAAGGAACGGCCGCACTTCGGGCAGGAGCGCTCGGTCGAATGCACGGTGAGTTCGCCGTGATTGTCCAGGGCGAACAGCGTGCCGTGGCCGAGTTCCAGCGCCTCGTCGATGAACTGTTGGGGAGTTTTGGACTGGTGGGGCGCGCTGTCCACGGCGCGCCGCCTCACGGTCCGTCCCGACGCCGGCGCGGTGTGGACACCGCGCCCTACCTTGATCGGCTTCACCTCCAACACACCGACGACAATCTCGACGTTGTGTTCGCGAAAGCGGTCGAGGCGAAGCCGCTCGTTGGTGGAATAAATTTTTCCGTCGGCGCGGACTTCGGCGTAGCCATGTTGGGCGGCCCACTCGGCCACGTCCGTGTGAAAGCCTTTCCGGTTTTTCACCACCGGCGCGAGCAAAAGCAGATCACCGCGCCGCTTCAATTCCTTCTGCAAGCGGCGGCCGACCTGGTCGCGCGTCTGCGCTTCCACCGGAATCCGGCAATCGGGACAATACTGAGTCCCGAGCCGCGCGAAGAGCAATCGCAGGAAATGATAAATCTCGGTGACCGTCGCGACCGTGCTCTTGCCGCCGCCGCGCGAGTTGCGCTGCTCGATGCTGACCGTCGGCGGAATGCCCGTGATGAGGTCCACGTCCGGGCGCGACATCTGTTCCACAAACTGGCGCGCGTAGGCGTTCATCGAGTCGAGGAAACGCCGCTGGCCCTCGGCAAAAATCAGGTCAAATGCCAGCGTGCTTTTGCCCGAACCGCTCACACCCGTGACGACGACGAACTTGCCGCGCGGAATGACGGCGGAGAGATTCTTCAGATTGTGCTCGCGCGCGCCAAGGATGCAGATGGCGTCGGCGGTGGATGGTTCCGGTGGTTGAAACACGGTTAAGAGGTGGATTCGGGTTGCTTTTCGGCAGGGACGCCGTGCTCGGCGGTCCTGACGTTGGTTGCGCTGGTTTTGCGACAAGAAGTCCGGGACACGCGGCACCGTGTCTCTCCCATTCCTTGAAGAAAGCGGCCGGTGTGGCTGGCTTCGCACGTTGCGATCTTTTCAGGCATTCCTTGGGCAACGATTTGCCCGCCTTCGTCTCCAGCTTCCGGCCCGAGATCAATCACCCAATCCGCGCATTTGATCACGTCGAGGTTGTGTTCGATGACGAGCACGGAATGCCCGGCGTCAACCAGACGCTGAAAGACCTTGAGCAGCAGGCGGACATCGTCGAAGTGCAGGCCGGTGGTGGGTTCGTCGAAGAGGAACAGGGTGCCTTTCAAATCCGAAGCTCGAAATCCGAAATCCGAATGAATCCCGAAATCCGGAGACCGAGTTCCGCTCGCAACGGAACTGATTTCGGATTTCGCGTTTCGAATTTCTTTCGGTTTTCGGTTTTCGGTTTTCGGATTTGTCACCGCCGTTTCCGCCAGGTGACTCACCAGTTTCAGCCGCTGGCTCTCGCCGCCGGAGAGCGTGTTGATCGGCTGACCCAACCGAAGATAGCCGAGACCGACTTCCTGCAATAGTTTCAACTTTTCGACCGCGCGCCGTGCCGGGCGCGAGTCTGGATAAGCGGCGAGAAATTCTATGACTCCATCCACGGTAGCCTCGAGCAGGTCGGCGATGGACCATTCCAACGCGGAACGCGGAACGCGGAACGCAGACCCGGTCGCGGCTCGCGGGGACGCTCGCCCTCCCACGGGACGCTTGATCTTCACTTCAAGAATGTGCGGGCGGTAGCGGCGGCCATTGCAATCGGGGCAGCGGATGAAAACGTCGCTGAGGAATTGCATCTCGATTTTCTCAAAACCGGCGCCGCGACAACGTTCGCACTGGCCCTGGCTGGAATTGAAACTGAAAGCGCTGGCAACCAAACCGCCTTGCTTGGCCGCGTCGGTTTGGGCGAACAGGTCGCGGAGGTCGTCGAACGCGCCGATGTAAACGGCGGGATTCGAGCGCGGGGTTTTGCCCAGCGTCGATTGGTCAACCAGGACAACGCGGCCGACGTGTTCCCAGCCGGTGAGGGTGGTTGATGGTGGGTGGTGGACAGTTGATGGGGAATCGTCCTCGCTCTCGTTCCTGTCACGGATTTCCTCCGATTTGAGGTTTCCCATTGGGGATTTCAGTTTGGCTTCGAGCGCGGGCAAGAGCGCCTCACGCACCAGCGTGGTCTTGCCCGAACCGCTCACGCCGGTGACGCAAACGAAGCGGTTCAGCGGGATTTCCACGGTGAGGTTTCTCAAGTTGTGCAAACGAGCAACCTCGACAGTTAGACAACCCTTCGTAGCAGCCGACGTGAGGAGGCTCTGTTCGATTTCGGATTGCGTCCCGCTTCGAGGGAGGATTTCGGATTTTGAAATGAGCCTCCTTACGTCGACTGCTACAGGGCGGCGTCGCGGAATTTCAATTTGGCTTCGTCCGCTCAGGTATTGTCCGGTGAGCGACTCCTTTGACTTCAGGATTTCTGAATACGCGCCCTGGAAAACGACGTGACCACCCGACTCGCCGTGGCCGGGGCCGAGGTCAACGATCCGGTTCGCCGCGCGAATGACGCCGGCTTCGTGCTCGACGACGACGACCGTGTTTCCCAGGTCGCGGAGTCGCTCCAAAATTTTGAGCAATCGGCCCGTGTCGCGAGGATGCAGACCGACACTGGGCTCATCCAGGACGTAGAGAGTGTTGACCAGACGAGTGCCGAGGCAGGTGGTCAGATTCACGCGTTCGGTTTCGCCGCCGGACAACGTGCGCGTCGGACGGTCGAGCGTCAGATAGCCGAGGCCGACTTCGACGAGATAGCTGAGTCGCGAGCGGACTTCGTTCAGGACCAGCCCAATCGGATCGGAAGTTGCGGGGCGATGTTGTGCGGCGATCTGTTCGATGAACCGCAAAGCGTCGCGGATGGGGAGCTGGTAGAAATCGGCGAGGGTGATTTGCGATTGGCGATTTACGATTGACGCGGCTCCGGTGGAACTCTCGGCGCTCGTAAATCGCAAATCGTCAATCGGCAATTTGTACAGCAGCACTTCGGGCCGGAACCGTTTGCCCTGGCAATCGGGGCAGGGCGTGTAGGAGCGGTAGCGCGAGAGCA
>QHOP01000372.1:0-14519 GCA_003219345.1 Verrucomicrobiota bacterium | reverse complement strand
TCGAACGGCACATCGGTCGGCGCCTTGCGGATTTTGCAAAACTTCATCAGGTCCTGCTGGCACTCGACCCCGTGGCCGGTGCGCCACGGTTTGACAACACCTTCGGCCAGGGTTTTCGAGCGGTCGGGCAACGCGAGGTTGTAGTCAATCGAGATCGTGCGGCCGAATCCGCGGCAGGCCGGGCAGGCGCCGAGCGGGTGGTTGAAGCTGAACAAGGCTGGCAATGCTTCGCGGTACTCGATGTCGCATTGAGCGCAGTGAAAGCGGTTGCTGAAATGAAACGTTAAATCGTTGAATCGTTGAATCGTTGAATCGGACTCTGACTCACCGAGGCGCACGGCCAGTTTGCCCTTGCCGAAATGGTAGGCTTGTTCGCACGCTTCGACGAACCGGGCGCGGTTTGCGGCAGACAATTTGATTCGATCTTGGATGACGGTGAGTGAGCATGGCTTGAGGGCACGCAGCCGTTCCATGGCCTGGTCGATGCGTGCGATTTCAAAACCAACAGCGCGTGCGGCGGTAGCGGACGGCGAACCCACCCCAGACCCCTCCCAGGAGGGAGACTGCCGCGCGGCTCTCGTATTCTCGCTCCTCTCCCTGAACCCCCTCACCCCTTCCCTCTCCCCCACTGGGGGAGAGGGTGGCCGGAGGCCGGGTGAGGGGGCCTCTCGGGGCTCAAGGGGGCAATGCGCGTTCAAAGTTCGGGGCGTTCTCTCCCTGGAAGGGGATGGGGGTGGGTTGGGGCCATCCCACGGCGCGGCGGCTTCGTTTAGTTCCAATTGCGGATCGCTGGCGAATCGAACAGAAGCCTCTTCGACGGGAAGCAGCAGTCGTTGATAGCCTTGTTTGGTGACGAGGTTAAGCGATTCCTCGAGCGAGAGCTTCTCGGTGAGCGGCAGGTCGAAGGTAATGAGCACCTCCCGTAATCGTCCTCCTCCTTCGTTCTCGTCCTCGATTTGGGCGGAGGATTTCGAGGACGAGAACGAGGACGAGGACGACTCGAGAAATTGCCAGATCCGTTGCGGCGAATCCTTGCGCACGGGCCGGCCGCATTGACGGCAATGAAGCTGCGCGATGTGCGGCCAGAGTATTTTCATGTAGTCGCAAATCTCCGTCATCGTACCGACGGTCGAGCGCGTCGTTTTGACGGCGTTGCGTTGCTCGATGGCGATGGCGGGCGGGATGCCGTCGATACTGTCCACCTGCGGTTTGTCCATGCGATCGAAGAATTGGCGGGCGTAAGGCGAGAAAGTCTCGATGTACCGGCGCTGCCCCTCGGCGAAAAGAGTGTCGAAGGCGAGCGAGCTTTTACCCGAGCCGCTCAATCCCGTGATGACGATCAGCTGGTTGAGCGGAAGATCGAGATCGAAATTCTTTAAATTGTTGTGCCGCACTCCGCGGAGGCGAATAACCGAATTGGCGTACGGCTTTGACATGCAGGCGGAATGTAATGGCGCGGACCTGCGTGTCAACGAGCAGATTGTTTTGAGTCGGGAACGTTTCGCGCGCGAGGATGACGCATCAAGGCTTCAGGACAATCTTTCCCGATAGCGCGCCGGTCTTGCCAACCGTGCTTTCCTCCTGCAACCGATGCGCCGCGGCGGCCTGCGACAACGGCAGCACACGGTCAATGTTCGCTTTCAATTTTCCTTCGACGAGCCAGCGATTGATCTCCTCGGCGCAGTCCTGTTGTTCTTCGGGCGTGGCCATGAACATGACAAAGCCGTAGAGCGAACACCCTTTCACATAAAATGGGCCGACGGGAAACGCCGGTCGCGCTTCGCGTCCGGCCATGAGGATGATCCGCCCACGCGCGGCGAGCGCGCCCACGGCCAGATCGAAGTTCGGCTCGCGCAACGTTTCCCACCAGACGTTCACTCCCACCGGAGCGATTCTCTTCAGCTCGCTCTCGAGGTTCTGCGTTTTGTAGTTGATGACAAAATCCGCCCCCATCTTGCGGCAGAGCTCGACCTTTTTGTCGCTTCCGGCGGTGGCCATGACGCGGGCGCCGACGGCCTTGGCCATTTGCACGACGGTGGAGCCGACGCCGCCGCTGCCCCCATTGACAAAAATGGCCTCGCCTTTCTGCAATTTCGCCTCGCGCATCAGACCGAGGTGGGCCGTGATGCCCACCAGTGCGATGGCCGCTGTTTGTTCGTCGCTGACGCCGTTGGGTGTCGGATACAGCCAACGTTCATCGATAGCGCAGAATTCGGCGAAGGTCCCCTGGCGCCCGAGCAAACCTTGATTGCTGCCCCAGACACGGTCTCCCGGTTCGAAGCGCGTCACAGAGTGACCAACATCAACCACGGTGCCCGCGAGGTCGCAGCCGACGATGAATGGAAAAGGCAGCGGCATTTGCACGAGCCCGCTACGGATGTAAGTATCAACGGGATTGACGGCGACGGCGCCGACTTTGACGAGGCACTGAGAAGGTCCGGGTTTGGGCGCAGGCAACTCATCGCAGACGATATTTTCCGGCGGACCGGTTTGTCGGATGTAGGCTGCTTTCATGGGTGCCCTTCACGTTGCATTGGATTGATTCTAACTCTTGCCCACTCCGAATCGCAAGTTCGCGCGATGTCGGGAAGCGTGTGCGCTCCAACGCACATGGGGTGTGCAGTCAGACGCACATTGTCAACCGACCGCGAGTCGGTACGGTCCTCTTCAAACCACTTGGCTTTGGCCGATGATTTGACGTTGGGTTAACGCCAAAAAACACCAAAAGGAAAAGTTCCTCCGGTTGGTGCGGGGTTTCGACCGACAAAGGGTCGAAACCCCGAATCTTACCAGGTATCGTCGTTTGACTATCCGCCCACTCCGCCGTTACGCCTTCTCTCGCACATGCACCCAGGTGTGCACATGCGGCGCGCCGCGGAAAAACCAAAGCATCGCCGGGCCTTCGATTTGCCAGATGTCCCACACTCCGTCGTGGCCGATGTCTTCGTTTTTGTAGAAGGACATGTGCAGGTTATCGAAGCCGTTTTTTTCGATCAGCTTCAGCGCTTCGTCGGCGTCGGCTTTGCGGAACGGCGCGAGCACGTCTGCCATGACTTTACGCACGAGTTGCTTCTGGTCGCGCGACAATGCCGCCACTGGAATGCCGGGCAAATCGGTTTTGCCGGTGAGCCTGACGGTGTCGGTGCCCTTTTCTTCGCGCGGCTCGTCGAGTAGCGCCATTTCGCGCTGTTTGCCATCGAGCATTTTGAACACCTCGTTCGCGCGCCTGGCCTGATACCAATAAACATTGCCGGGATGGTCCGCCGGTTCGTTGAAGCTCTTGGCGGCGTGCCCGTAGAAGATCGGACCACCGAACGCCGCGCCTTCGACGGAATCGCCGTCGCAGCGGCGTGTGACGTGCCGTCCGGCGAGCACGAATTCAAAATCGCCTGTGCCTGGCCGCCCGAACAGCGCTATGGAGCAGCCGCCGAAACCTTCCTTGCCACCGTCGTGTTCGACCTGCTGCATGACTTTCCCGGCGTATTCAGGACTGTGGAGGCCGGTGAAAATTTCGCGAATCAGCGCCTGTTGGTCGTTGGTGAAAAATTCGGAGATCTTCTTGTCCGTAATCATCCAGTTGTTGTCCACTTTCGAGCGCAGCGGGTGGTCGAACGGGAAGCAAATGGGTTTCTGCTGTTCTTCGTTGAGGCTCTTGAAGAGCGTCGTAACGAGCGTTTCTGAGGTCGCTTTCTTTGTGGCGGCTTTTTCAGCCTGCGAAACGGCCAGCGACGGCAGCGGACTGGCGGCGACGGCAGCGGCGCCGACCACGGTGGCTTTGAGGAAAGTTCGGCGAGTTATGCCTGAGCAACACTCGCAATCGTCGTGAGAGAGAAGCTGTGTTGGCATGACGTGAATCTACCACCGATACACGAAGGCACAATGGAGAAATTCCGCCATTTCCGCGGGCGCGCGGATGAGCGGCGCGTTTATTCACGCTTCTTTGCGGCGTCTGCGTTGGACGCGGCCGCTTTGATTCCCAGCGCGATCATTCCGTCCAGGTCCGCGGGCGGATAACGCAGCAGCGGAAACAATTTCTTCAGTGCCGGCATCGTACTGGCGGTCGTTTCAAAGTCCGCGACGCCGACCCTGGCCTTGCCCGTGATGTTGAAATGCAACAATTGTCCCGCTTCAACGCGCGCCGGCAGCTTCACTTTGAGCGTCGTCTCGTTCTTCTTCTCCGCGACGACGTTGTTTTCCACAGCGAAATCATCGCCGAGACCGACGGGCGAGACGGTGATGGGACCATCGTATTCGCGCCGCACAGCGGCGATTTTGATTTCAAAGCTGCCGTTGCTCGCGGCTTCGACGCGGTTTGTCTCGACGCTGAGCGTGAAGCCGGGCTGGAACGGCTCAATTTGGATGCGATACACGAGGTCGGGCCCGCCTTGGCGATTCAGTTCTTCGACGAGCAGACGGTATGCGCCGTCCTCGTTGAACTTGTTCGTAAGCGTGCCTTCGTTTGCGCCGGAGACATCGGCCTCGCCCAGTTGTTTGCCATCGGCGTTAAAGAGGCGCACGAACAAATCACAAGGCGAACCGAGGCTGCGGGTCCTGCCGGAGAAAACCAGGCGCTGGTCTTTGGCGGCCGGGAATTCAAACCAGTCGCGGTCTTTTGGTCTGGCAAAGCGCCCGTTGACAACCGAGGGAACGAGGACCTTCGTCGCCGTTTCCGGCGTGTCGTCCGGCTCGACTTCGATCAACTCAGGGAATTGGCTGGCCGCCAGGGTGACAAAACCGGAGCCCTGGCTGCCGCGAAATTTCACGTTCAACGGCATTCGCGTCGCGTTTTCCGGCACGCGCAGGTTGATCGGACGCACGCCTTCCATGTTGCGGCCGACGAAAATAATCTTGGTCCCAGCGCCCTGCCGGGCGCCGAGCGGGAACGGCGCGCCGGCCAGCGGAAAGTTTCCAACGCGCAAGCGGTAGTGATACTTCGGCCCGCCTTGATAGCCGATGTCGCGCAACTCGATGAGGTATCGCCCGGCCGACGGCGCCGTGAAACTGAAGCGCGCATCGGAACCGATTGCGGGATCGTCGTCACAGTAAATCAGCTCCTTGCCGGCCGCGTCGAGCAGCCGCACGACCGGGTCGAGCGGCGAGCCAAGACGATTCGCGACGACCTCGACCGTCACGCGTTGGCCTTTTTTCGCGCGGAACGAGTAATAATCAAAACCCGTCTCCTCACAGTTGCCATCGACGGCCACCGGCAGTTTCAATTCCTGCGCCGAGGCAATCGTTTTGTTCGTCCCGCTCTTGGTCACGTTTGGCAGGTCGTCAATCATGAACAAGAACAGGTCGGAAGCCCCGTTCGTCGTCGTAAGCTGCACCGCGCCGATGCCGAGCGGGGCATCTTTTGGAACCGAAAGTTGGAATGTGACTTTGCCGGAGCCGGGGTCGTTTGTTTTGTCAGACGGGACCCGGGCCACTTTTGCCGGGAAACTGGTCCACAACTCCTCGGCGCCGTTCAGATTTTCGCCCGAGAAAGTGACGGTGGTGGTTTTACCAGGCGACACAGCGGAAGGAGAGGCGTAATCCAAGTTCGGATTTTTACCAGAAGCAGCCCAGGACGATAAGGCTGCGATCGAGACAAGCAAAAATCGGTTAGTCACAAGTCGGACGAGTTCTCAAGCACTGACGCGATGAGCAAAAGAAAATTCAGTCGTTTGGACTTGGCCATAACCATTCAGTGGAATCAGATCTCCCCGGCCCCATGTTTGTCCTCGAAACCAAGAGAAGGATCGAGAACGAGGACGAGAACGACGAGGATGACGAAGGGTCGATTCATGGTCAGCCACCTTTCGCTTTTGCGCACGTATTGGGACCATGAACCATTCCCTCACCCGCCCTTCGGGCACCCTCTCCGCCTCGGAGGGGGAGAGGGACGGGGTGAAGGGGCGGTTCATGGGGGCAGGGAAAAGGTGAGTGCGGTCCGCGCCTACGCCAGGATCTCCATCACCGGCTTGCCTTCGGAGATGAGCACGGGGCGGTTGCCCACGGCGCGCACTTCCGTGTGCGGATCGATGCCGAGCAGATAGAAGATGGTGGCTGCCAGGTCGTCCGGTCGCACGGGATTTTCCGCGGGGTACATGCCGTTTTTGTCGGAGGCACCATAGATAAACCCGCGCTTCACGCCGCCCCCGACCAGCAAAGTCGTGTAGCATTGAGGCCAGTGATCGCGGCTGGCATTTTCGTTGATCTTCGGCGTGCGACCGAATTCGCCCATCCAGACCACCAGCGTGGTGTCGAGCAGACCGCGCGAGTCGAGGTCCGCGAGGAACGTCGGCAGCGTCTGATCAGTGAGCGGCAGGTGATACTTCTCGATGATGGGGAACATCCGCGTGTTGTTGAACCCGTGCGTGTCCCAGCCGCCCTCGGTCGTGCTCTGGCCGCCGATGTTGCCGGAGAAATAGACGGTGACGAACTTCACACCCGCCTCGACGAGCCGCCGAGCGAGCAAACAGCTCTGGCCGTAAGTGTGCCGGCCATAATCATCGCGCAACTTTTCCGGCTCAGACGAAAGGTCAAACGCCTTGCGCAGCCGCTCCGAGTTCAACATCGCCAGCGCTTTGTCGTAATAGGCGTCGAGTCCGCGCGCCGTGGCGGAGATTTCCAGCAGGCGCGATTGCTCGTCGATGAGCTTCTGCAATTCGCGGCGTTGTTCGAGCCGCTCGTAGGTCAGGTTCGCGGGCAGGCTCAGTTCCGGCAGTTTGAAATTCGCGTTGTTCGGGTCCTGCGTGAAGAGCAACGGGTCGTGTTCCTTGCCCAGAAAACTGGCGTGCTGGCCGGGTGTCACCGAGCCGTCGCGGATGACGTAGGGATACGCGACGAATGTCGGCACCTCTCCGGTGGTTGGCGCGAGTTTGTCCACGACAGAACCGTAGGCGGGAAACAGGTCGAGCGAATCGCGCAGGCGAATGTCGTCCACCGGCGGCGCGTGGCCTGAGAGCGCGTAATACGACGCCGAGTTGTGGTTTTTCATCGTATGGTGCATGGAGCGGATGAGCGTGACTTTATCCATGACCTTGGCGAGGCGCGGCAGTCGGTCGTTGATCTGAATGCCGTCGGCTTTCGATGCCATCGGCTTGTGCGGCCCGCGAATGCCTTCGGGCGCGTCCGGTTTCATGTCGAACATGTCGAGGTGGCTCGGCCCGCCGAACTGGTAAAGGAAGATCACCGACTTCGCGCGCGGCTTCGGGCCCTTCCCTTTCGCCCATTCCTCGGCGCGCAACAAACCGGGCATGGTCAAACCGAGCAAACCGAGCCCGCCGACCTTCAACAAATGCCGGCGCGTGAAGCGGGCTTCGTGAAAACTGCAACAGGCGAAGGAATGTTTCTGTTTCCTCATGAGGTTGAATTCGTGTCCATTTGTGGTTTCATTTTCGCAACACAAATTCCTTCGAGTTCAACAATGCCCAAGTCAGGTCCTCCAGCGATCGACGCTTGTCTTTTGATTTTTCCAACAGGGTCACAGCTTTGCTCAATTCCTTTTCGGTCGGCGAACGAGTCAGCGCGGTCCAGTAAAGCTCCTCCACCTTTTCGGGGTCTGATTTTCCGGGCACGAGCAATTTCGTGAGGCGATTGTCCGGGTCGTCGAGCAGCTCGTTGAGGGCCGGGCCGCTGATCATCTGAAATGCCTGGCCCATCGTGGTGTCGCCGGAGCGCTCGCATTCGCAGGTCAGGAGCCGCGGCGGTTTGCCGAAGGTTTCGAGGAAAGTGTCCACTTCGCTCATTTTCTGGTCGCGCTTGCGCTCTGCGAGGGCGCCGGGCAGTTGTGTCGCGCGGATGCCAGGGGGATAGCCGTAGAATCTTACCGGCACGCCCGTGACTTCGCTCTGGCAATCGAGCAGTTGCTCAGCCGTGAGACGGCGCACATAAGCGCGAGAAAAATTCATGTCGTCCTCGCGGTTTGTGTCGTTCGGCAGGGCGGATAACTGATACGCGCGCGATGACATGATGAACCGGATCAGGTAGCGCAAATCGAACCTGTGGTTCACAAAATCAGCGGCCAGCGCGTCAAGCAGCACCGGATGCGACGGGGGGTTCGTCGCGCGAAAGTCGTCAATCGGGTCAACGATGCCGCGGCCCATCAAGTGAAACCAAACACGGTTCACCTGCGCGCGGGCGAAGAACGGATTGCCCGGCGACGCGACCCACTCGGCCAGCGCGTCGAGTTCATCAACGGCCTCTGCGCCGTGGCGAGATTGTGAATTGTCCAACTCACCCCTGACCCCTGCCCGGACCTCGTTCGATCGCGGCTGATCACGCTCCCCTGCTTCGGAGGCTTTGGGGGCGGGTTCGCCGGCCAGTTCTTCGATGGGAAGCGTCAGCGGGTTCGTCACCCCAAGAAACCGCGAATGCGCCAGTTTGCCGCTGCGTGGATTCTTCACTTCGCCTTTGTCCGCGACGTAAACGATTTGCTCGCCTTTGAACTCGTGGCCGTCGTTGTTGTCGCGGCGGCGGTTCTCCAGAACTTTGTAGCTCACCCGCGCAAACACGTCCGCCCAGTCGTAGTAATCGTCCTGCGTCCATTGGTCGAACGGATGATTGTGGCACTGGGCGCAGCGCAGTTGGGTTCCGAGGAAAACCTGCGCCACGGCCTCGGCGCGGGCGACGGGCTCGCGAATCGCGCGATAAAAATTCGAAGGCGGATTGAAATAGCTGCTGCCGCGCGCGGCGATCAGTTCGCGCGCGAACTGGTCGAGCGGCTTGTTCTCGGCGATGCTCTGGCGAATCCAGCGGTGGAACGTCTCGATGCCTTTACGGTCGAGCAGGCGTTCCTCGGCGCGCAGCAAATCGGCCCATTTGAGCGCCCAGAAATCGGCGAACTCCGGGCGTTCGAGCAACCGGTCGATCAACCGGGCGCGTTTCTGTAGCCGCCGACGTAAGGAGGCGCTGGCCAATTTCGGATTTCGGATTTCGGATTTCGGATTTTGAAGAATGAGCCTCGCCGTGGACTTCCCCTCACCCGGCCTTGCGGCCACCCTCTCCCCATCGGATGGGGAGAGGGACGGGGTGAGGGGCGCTACGTCTTCGTTGACGAACGCCTTCGCTTCCTCAGCCGTGGGGAGAATACCGAGCAAATCGAGATAAGCGCGTCGGATGAATTCATTGTCGGTGCACAGATCCGACGGGTTGATGCGCAACGCGCGGAGCTTCGCGAAAAGTTGCTCGTCGATGTAGTTGTTCACCGGCGGATTCTTCCAGACGAAGCCGGAGCGCGCGGGCATAAACGCGAGCCTCACCGGCACTTGAGCGCGGAGGTAGCGAACGAGCACGGTCGTCTCGCCGGAACCCTGGCGTTGCACGACACCATTGTGCGTGACGTTGACAAGGCCGTTGGCGGTTTCGTAAACGGCCATCCGTGTCGCGTCGCGGGTGGAGCCGTTTGAAAAAACGGCGCGGGCGTGCAATTGAATTTCATTTGTCGGCTCGAACAGAATTTTATCGGTCGGCGAAACTTCGAGTCGTTCCAGCGTGGGCGCCCCGGGCGGATCGGGTGGCAGGCCAGCGGTGATCCAGTCTCGCAGAATGTTATATTCTTCGGAATCTTTTTTGAACCGCTGGCCGCCTTCGTGGGCGATTTGCGCCGTGGGCTTGAGGAGGATGAGGCTTTGGTCCGGGTCTTCCGGATTGGCGCGGCGACCAAACGTGTCGCGCGTCAGGGCCTGGTAATCCCGTTCCGGGTCTTCCCCACGGAGTGAGAGCTTGAAACCGGCCTTGCCGTTGGCGTTGCCGTGGCACTGACCGGCGTTGCAACCTGCCTTGGACAACACCACCATCACGTCGTTGTGGAAGGAGATTTTACCTGCCGGCGGATCGGCTGAGCGGGCCGGCGCCTGCCAGATGAGCGCCACGATCAGCCGCCCGAATACGCCGCATCCAGCGCGGCCAAGGCGCGCGAATGACCTGTGCAAAGGGGTTCTCAAGTAATGAGTTCAGTCGTCCATTTTCAATTGAAAATCAAGGCCAAATTCTGCAACCCGTGGTCTGGTCTGATGCACCTTTTTAAGCTTGGGTACTTTAGCGGTTCGGGTAGAAAGTCCGGGTGTGAGCCTCAAAGTTTACGCCTGCCGAAAGTGGGGCTGTCTTTCAGCGGGATTGTGGTATGGTGAACGCATGTTAACGACGAAAGGGCGCCAGACGTGAGAATCCTGATCTTCTTGTTTTGTTTCAAACTGACGGTTGCCCTCATGGCGGAACAGCCGCGCAAGACCGTGCAAAGTCCCGGCGGCACGGATGCGCTGGACGATTTGATTTTACTGGAGCGCCGGTCGCGCAGTTTGCCGCCAGTTGAGGCGGTGCCCGACGAAGGGGCCATCGCCCGTTGGACGGCCAAGGTTCTGGCGGAAGTGCATTATTTGCAGCAACCGTTGAATGACGAAATCTCCTCCAAGTTCCTCGATCGCTACCTGGCGACGCTCGACGGTCTGCACCTGCACTTCCTCCAATCCGACCTGGAAGAGTTTGATCAGTATCGGACCGTGTTGGACGACCTGACCATTGCCGGAAAGACCGGCCCGGCGCGAGAGATTTTCAAACGGTTCCTGCAGCGCGTCGATCAGCGCGTCGCTTATGTCGCCGAATTGCTCAAGACCGAACAATTTGAGTTCACGGGCAACGACCGCTTCTATATCGACCGCCGCAAGGCGCCTTATCCGAAGGACCTCGACGAAGCCAAACGACTCTGGCGCCTGCACCTGCGTTACGAGTATCTGCAGGAGAAGCTGAACCTCGAAAGACCGAAGGTGGCCGACTCGACCCGGCCCGGGACGCAAGAGAGGAAAAACGAAACCAACGCTGCTCCCGTGAATGCGCATGACGAAATCATCAAGACCCTCACCCACCGTTACCAGCGGATTCTCCGCTTCTGGACTCTCGAGGAGGACGGCGGGGACGTGTTGCAGTTTTACCTGACAGCCTTGATGAATGTTTACGATCCGCACTCCGATTATCTCGGCAAATCCACGTTCGAAAACTTCGCCATGTCCATGAACCTGTCGCTGTTCGGCATCGGCGCGCTGCTGCAATCGGAGGACGGCTATTGCAAAATCAAGGAGCTGAAGCCCGGCCCCGCGATGCAGAGCCAACAACTGAAGCCGGGCGACCGCATTGTCGGCGTAGCGCAGGGCGACGAACGTGAGCCCGTGGACGTGGTGGGCATGAAGTTGAGCAAAGTAGTGGACATGATCCGCGGGCCGAAAGGGACGAAGGTTCGTCTCACGATCATCCCGGCGGATGCGTCCGACCCTTCCACCCGCAAGGAAGTGGCGTTGATCCGCGACGAAATCAAATTGGAATACGAAGAGGCGAAAGCGAAGATTGTTGAAGTTCCCGGCAAGGAGGGAGCAACGATGCGGCTCGGCGTCATTGATCTTCCGTCGTTTTACGCCAGCTTCGACGTCGCCAACGCCAACGGCAAGGCGACGCACAAAAGCACGACTGAAGACGTGGCCAAATTGCTGAAAAAACTGAAAGCGGAAAACGTGGCCGGCGTCATTCTGGACCTGCGCCGCAACGGCGGCGGTTCACTGGAGGAGGCCATCAACCTGACCGGCTTGTTCATCAAGGAGGGCGTCGTGGTTCAAGTCAAGGATGCGAAGGGCAATATCATCAAGGACAACGACACCGACCCCTCCGTGCTCTATGATGGGCCGCTGATTGTGCTGACCAGCCGCTTCAGCGCCTCGGCTTCGGAAATCGTCGCCGGCGCGTTGCAGGACTACGGCCGCGCGCTGATCGTCGGCGATTCCTCGACGCACGGCAAGGGAACCGTCCAGTCCCTCATTCAACTGGAGCCGATTGTCCATCGGTTCAGCGATTCCACCAACAATCCGGGCGCGCTGAAGGTGACCATTCGCAAGTTTTATCGCGCCAGCGGTTCCTCCACGCAATTGAAAGGCGTGGTTCCCGACATCGTGCTGCCGTCGGTGAGTAATTACGAGGAAGTCGGCGAGGCCTCGTTGGAGTACCCATTGGCATGGGACGAGATTCCGAGCGCGGCATATGAAAAGCTGAACCTGATCGAGCCGGTCCTGCCGGAACTGCGCAAGCGTTCGACCGACCGCCTGGCAGCCGACAAGGACTTCGCTTATTTGCAGGAGGACATCGCAACCTACAGGAAATATCTGGCCGAAAAGAGCGTCTCGTTGAACGAGGAAGCGCGGCTCAAGGAGATGAAGGAGAACGAGGAAAAGGTCCAGGCACGCAAGAAGGAACGCAAGGCGCGCCACGAACCGGAGGAAAAAGTTTACGAATTGACCTTGAAACAGGTGGATTTGCCGGGCCTTCCCCAGCCGCCGGCCAAACCCACCGACATATCCAGGGCCGAAACGAAAAAAGACTACGCCAGTTCCGGAGATGAAGATGTCGATCCAGAGGACAAGGTCCCCGCCGTGGACGTCACTTTGAAGGAAACCAAACGGATCCTGCTGGACCTCGTCGCGCTGTCGAGCAAGGAGACCGCCGTCGCCGTGCATAATTGAAGCAGCCGCGGCTTGAGCCTTCGCGAACCGCTTTCCCTTCACCTTTTCCGGGCGGCGAGGAGCGCCGAAACATATCCCCAGGCGATGCCAACGGCGAAGCCCACGCCGTGCGCGCCGTTGGCCATATTCGGAATAACTCTCACAAGACAGAGAACGAACCAAATCACCGCCATCGTCACCGTGCTGCTGTGCAGGAACAGTCCGGAAGCCGGATCAAATTTTCCGCGCAACCAGATGTAGCCGATCAATCCGTAAACGACGCCGGACATCCCGCCGAAGCCCGGCCCTTGCCACAAATATTGACCGAAATCGGAAAGGGCCGCGATGACCAGCACCAGGGCGGACAGCACGCGCGTGCTCTGTCGCCGTTCAATCATCGTCCCCAGGTCGAGCAGCCAAACCATGTTGAACAAAAGATGCAACAGGCCGAAATGAATGAACATCGGCGTGAACATCCGCCACAGTTCGCCATGACGAATTTCTGGCAGGCCGCCGCGCCGGGCCATCGCTCCTCCTTCCACGTCGTATTCCGAAATGAACATCCAGAGGATTGGCTTGGAATTGCCTCCGAAGACCGAAACCAACGCCGTGGCCACGCTGATCGCAATGAGAATTCCGGTCGTAACGCCTAGACCCCAGCTCAACGGAAAAAGGTTGCGCCGGTCGAAGAACCGTTTTTGAGCCGCCTCGTTCGCCTGTTGTTCCTGTTCCCGTTTTTCGCGGGCGATACGGGAGGATTGTTGATATTTCGGGTCCCCTGGATTTCCCTGATACTCCTTCAGCAGCACGGTCGCGGTTGCAATCTGGTCTTCCGCCTCGACCCACAGTTCCCACGTTCCGTCCCGAGCCGGTTCAATTCGATTGCCGATGCCCTGCGCGTAAAGGTAGTCGCCGAACTCGCGGGCGCTGGTCTCGGCTGGCAGGTGTCCGATCATTCGCATGAGCCAGTTTGGTGTCTCTAACGCTTCATGCAATTATTTCCTGCCGGCGAGTTCGAGCACCGCCACGGTCATCGCCATGACGCCGGTTTTGATGGTGGGTTCAGGGTCCGGAGCGAACTGGCTGGAGTGCAGCGAGGGCAGGGGTTTGCCTGTCTTTTCGCTTTCTGCGACTCTTTCCGGTTTCACGGCGCCGAGCCAAAACAGGCAGATAGGTATCTTGTCCTTCGTGCGACCGTATTCGCTGAAGTCCTCGCCGCCCATGACCGGTTTCATCGGCCGGACGTTGGCCTCGCTGAACCAGTTTTTGAACACGGCGGCCAGCCGGCGCGTTAAGGCGGGATCGTTGTAAGTCGAAGGCGTGAATTCCTGTTCTCGCAGCGTGACAATGGGCATGTGATCTTCCGGCAGACCTGCGGCTTCGGCCAACCCGCGCGTGATGCGTTTGATGGCGGCGATGGTTTGCTGGCGCACCTCGTCCGTGTAGGAGCGCAATGTCAACTGGAGCAGCACTTCGTCGGGAATGATGTTGTGCTTGGTGCCGCCGTGGATCGAGCCGACCGTGACCACCGCCGGTTCGCCGGGCGGAATTTCCCGGCTCACGATGGTCTGGAGCGCGAGCACGGTCTCGGCAGCCAGCACAATCGGGTCTTTGGTTTTGTGCGGCCAGGCGCCATGCCCGCCGATGCCGCGAATCGTGATGTCCAGCGAATCCACGTTACCCAACGCGTATCCTTCGATGTAACCGACGGTTCCCGCCTCCAGGTCCGCTTTGTCGTGCAGTGCAATGCAATAATCCGGCCTGGGAAAGCGCGTGAACAAGCCGTCCTTGAGCATCGCCCGCGCGCCCGAGCCTTTTTCTTCCGCGGGCTGCCCAATCATCACGAGCGTCCCCTGCCACCTGTCCTTCAACGCGCTCAGCAACCTTGCCGTGCCAATCAACACGCTCATGTGAACGTCGTGGCCGCAGGCGTGCATCACATCGACTTCGTTTCCTTTGTCATCCACTGCGCGGGCCTGGCTGGCGTAAGGAAGCCCCGTTTGTTCCTTGACCGGCAGCGCGTCGAGGTCCGTGCGAATAAGCACCGTGGAGCCGCTG
>QHOP01000120.1 GCA_003219345.1 Verrucomicrobiota bacterium | reverse complement strand
GATTTGTTCGTCGTGCGTTGTCCTTTGTCCTTTGTCCCTCCGACTGACAACTGACCACGGACGACTGACGAATCGGGCCTTGGGCATTGAGTTTTGGACCTCGGGCTGTTCTTCATTTGATTTCCTCAGACTTCTGCTTTTCCAAAATCTTGTCGATAGTCTTGTCGAGAATCGCGCGGTAACCGTGGATGTCCACGCACTTCGAATCCGGTTTTCCTTTTACCATATAAAGCCAACCTTCGCCATAAGGGTCTTTGTTCACGACCGTGATCCGCTCTTTCAGGAGTGGATTGGCGCCAGCGAAGTTCCCTTCCGCGATGCAAAACAGGTCGGAAATGGCTTTGAATCCTTCGATCCACCCGACGATTTGTCCCGGCTGGACCGGCGCACCCGGTTCGATTTCAAATCCGTGGTCCACCATGTCGCCCAGCATCCGCACGGCGAACTTGGTGAACCCGACGCGCCACAAATCGCCCTCCTGCCGCGCAATCCAGCCATGCGAGGGGCTGTAAAGATAGTCCACCGGCAATTGGGTCACGAAGCGCGAGCGTTTGTAGTGGAGCGTTTTCGGTATCCGGGTTTCCATGTTGGTGCGCCTTCACAAAACCACACTAAATAGGACTCGAAAAGGAAGATGTTTGGTGGTCTATTGAGCGGGTGCCAACGATGGATAGAACGGTGATGAAAGTCGTGGGACGACGCAGGCGTGCCAGAGTGGACGTAGAAACGTTCGACGTGATGCAGAAAACGGTTAACGTGATGCGCGCAGGTCGCGGCCTCGTGCCCAAGGGAGTATTCCGGTTCAAATCTTTTGAAGAGGCCGACACATGGTTGATCAGAATGATGGCGGTGAACTCGTCTCGCGCATCCCGACGCTAGACGACCTGCTGTTTCTTTGTCGCAAGCTCAACGAGGTCGGCGCGAGATACGTCGTCATTGGTGGTTGGGCCGTCATCCAGCACGGCTTTGGAAGGACGACCCAAGATATCGACCTGTTGGTGGATTCAGCGCCAGACAATTTCGAACGCATCAGGACAGCGATGCTTGCGCTGCCGGACGGCGCCATCCGCGAAGTCAAGGCAACCGATTTGGATGAATTTGTTGTCGTCAGGGTCGCAGACGAAGTGCTTGTTGATCTCATGAAGCGGGCTTGTGGCGTGGAGTATGCGGAAGCTTCCAAAGACGTCTGTCTGACTGAAGTTCGAGGTGTTGCTATTCCTTTCGCGAACCCGAAGCTGCTCTTGCGGCTGAAACAAACCCATCGGGAAAAGGACACCGAGGATCGCTTATTCCTGCAACGCCTGATAGACGAGCAGGAGAAACGCCAAGGATGATCTACTTCGACCACAACGCCACGACGCCAATGCTACCGGAAGCGCGGCAGGCCTGGCTGGACGCGACCGAGAAGTTCATCGGCAATCCCTCCAGCCCGCACCGCGTCGGCAGCCGCGCGGACGCGGCGATCACCGGCGCCCGGCAGCGGTTGGCGGAATTTCTCGGCTGTGACGCGCTGGATGTCGTCTGGACTTCCGGCGCCACCGAGTCCAATAACACTGTGCTCCATCATTGCGCGCGCACGGTCCCGTCGGACGCGGAAGTGTGGGTCTCGGCCATCGAACATCCGTGTGTGATCGCCTCAACGAGGCATTACTTTCCGAAACGGCACCGGCTGATTCCGGTCGGGCGAGGGGGTGTCGTTGACCTGAATTGGTTGATAGAAGAAATCGCTCACACGCGTCCGGGGCTGGTGGCGATCATGGCGGCGAACAATGAGACCGGCGTGCTGCAGCCGTGGCGCGAGGCGCTGGCGATCTGCAAGCAGTGGGCCGTGCCGTTTTTCTGTGACGCGGCACAGTGGATTGGCAAACTGCCCGCCGACGGATTCGGCGAGTGCGATTTTCTCAGCGGCGCAGCGCACAAGTTCGGCGGGCCAAAAGGGATTGGTTTTCTGAAGTGCCCGGCGAAGGGCCGCGTAGAGCCGCTCTTGCGCGGGGGACCGCAGGAAGAAGGACGACGGGCGGGCACGGAGAACGTCGCCGGAATCCTTGCGATGTTGGCCGCGCTCGATGCGCGCGAAGCGTTGTTGAGCACGGACGAACACGGGAAGCGCGTCGAATGGCGCAAGACTTTCGAAAAACGGATGGTGTCGGGTTTGCCCCGCTCAGAGGTCGTTGGCGCCGGACAGGAACGTTTGTGGAACACCGTTTCCGCGTTGATGCCCGAAGCAGACTCCCAGCAACGCTGGATCGTAAAGCTCGACAAGCTGGGATTCGCTGTGTCCACGGGCTCAGCCTGCTCCAGCGGCAAGGAGGAGCCATCCCATGTCATCGCAGCGATGGGGTATCCGCCGCGAGAAGCGGGTCGCGTCCTGCGCTTCAGCAGTGGATGGGAAACAACCGAGGACCACTGGGATGCTCTGCTGGAAGGCTTGCAGAAAGTGCACCGCTGGATGAAAGGCTAGAGACAGGCTGGAAGCCTGTCCTACTCTCCATCGCCGCGCGGCTCAAAGGCGGCGGCGTATAAGTCCTCAAAATCCTTCGCCGCAACCGAACGCGGATTGAAACTCGCGGTCCACTGTTTCGCTGCTTCTGCCGCCATGACTTTTATCTTCGAATGTTTCACACTGCGGTCGGCGAGCGATCGGGCGATCTGCGACGTGTTCAACAGCGATTCGAGCCGGGCAATTAAAGCTTCCACCGCGGCATCCAATCCGTCGCTGACGCAGGCAATTTCCGGCGCGGACGCCAGTTCCGCATACGCCCGCTTCGCCGGGGCGTCCTTCGCGTTGAAGCGGACCACGTGCGGCAACAGGATTCCCACCGCTTCACCGTGCACGACGCCGTAATGCGCTGTGAGCGGATTGGCCGCGGCGTGGGCCGCGCCCAGCATGCTGTTCTCAATCGCCGTTCCCGCAAACGCGGCGCCTAGCAACATTCGTCCGCGCGCTTCGATGTCCTTCGGATTGCTCAAGACCCGCGGAAGACTCGGAACCGTCAGTTTGAACGACTCGTGCGAAAACATCAGCGACAGATTGTTGCGCCTCGTCGTAACGGCGGTTTCAACGGCATGAGCGATGGCATCAATGCCGGTGTGCGCCGTGACCAGGGGTGGCTGTGATACAGTCAACGCGGGGTCCAAAATGGCGACGCGCGCGGCCGCCTTGGGATCGAGGCAGGCCATTTTCTGGTGGGTGTGCTCCTCTGCGATGAGCGCGGCGGACTGGCATTCGCTGCCCGTGCCGGCGGTAGTCGGAATCGCGATGAACGGCAGCATCGGCTTGCTGGCCTTGCCCACGCCGCTGTAATCCTGGATGCGCCCGCCGTTGGTCAGAAGAAAATTGCAACCTTTTGCCGTGTCCATGCTGCTACCGCCGCCGAGACCAACGATCGTGTCGATGCCGGCAGCTTTCGCAACTTCAAGGCATTTTTCCACGTCGCGCGTGGTGGGATTCTCATGCACTTCGGCAAAAACGACCACGCCGAGTCCGCACGATTGAAGAATGTGTTCAACGCGGTCCACGTGTCCGGCGGTGACGATGCCCGGGTCCGTGACGACCAGAACGATTTTCGCGCCAAGCTCTCGCGCCAGTCCGCCGACGCGTTCGACCGCGTTGACTCCGAAGATCAGTCGCGTGCGGGGATGAAAATCAAAGGGGGGAAGACCCGTTGGGGCGGAATCGCCTCGCTCAACACCTGGTCGGATGTTCCCGGCTGTCTTGCTCATTCGTCTCACTCCGCCTCAAGCTGGATCCGGCACGGCGCCGGAACCGGACCCGCTTCAAGCGGGTGCTGTCCGAAATCAGACGCCAAGGTAAGCCACCCTGTTCAATTCGCAATCCGTAATTGCCGCGACAGGCGCGCTCAACGGAACGCCGGTTGTAGAGGAACTCGAAGATGTTCCCTCGTGCGGGTGTCTTCGGAAAGGCCTTTCTGGCCGGGACCGGGCCGGGACTATTTGCGGCTGTCCGCTTTGCTACTCCCGGCGGGGATATTAGAGTAAATGCATCGCTGACATGGACGACTGGCAACTACTCCGAGACTACGCCGAGCGCGGTTCAGAAACCGCGTTTCGCGCGCTCGTTGGCCGACACCTCAACCTCGTGCTCTCGGCCGCGCTGCGGCAGGTGAACGATCCCCAACTGGCCGAAGAAATCAGTCAGGCCGTCTTCATTCTGCTGGCCCGGAAAGCGCGCAGCTTGCGGCACGGCGTAGTGCTGGCCGGGTGGCTGTTTCGCACGACCCGGTTTGTGGCTGCTCGCGCGATTCGGGCAGAGCAGAGGCGCCAGCGACGCGAGCAGGAGGCTTTTGAAATGCAACAACTCTCTACTGCCGATGATGCCTGGAAACGGATCGCTCCCGCTCTCGATGAAGCCGTCGAACGGCTCGGCGAAACTGATCGAAACGCGGTGTTGCTCCGTTTCTTTGAGGACTGGAGCCACCAGCAGGTCGGCGCGGCGCTGGGTCTGAGCGAAGAAGCGGCACGGAAACGTGTGAACCGTGCGCTCGAAAAGTTGCGCGGGTTTTTCGCCGGCCGCGGGTTCGTTGTGTCGGCCACGGCGCTTGCCTCCGCTCTGGCCGCGAACGCGGCGAAGGCGGCCCCGATCGGTGTTACGAACAGCGTAGCCGGAGCAGCATGCACCGCGGGAACGGCCGCGACTGCATCGCTACCGGCCATCGTGAGCGAAACACTCGCCGCGTGGCGCTGGACGAAGGTGAAATGGGCGTGCGGCGTCGGTGCCATTGCCCTGATTATTGTGGCCGTCGTGACCATAGAACGATTCAACG
>QHOP01000119.1 GCA_003219345.1 Verrucomicrobiota bacterium | reverse complement strand
GATCGGCATGAGCTCCCCTGCCGTCAACCGGCTGGATCATCTCGGCTTGTGGCGGCCGGACGTGCAAGAGGACCGCTCGATGCGCGCGCGGATGACATTCGGGAATCGCCTTTATGTGGCCGCGGGCAAGACGCCGCGCTTCGAACAGAACGCTCTGAGCGATTCCATCGCTCATTCAGGCTGGTCATGGGGGTGCGACGCGGCTGATTTCGACAACGACGGCTTTCCGGACATTTACATCGCCAATGGCCTGGAAAGCAACCAGTCCGTGCGCGATTACGAAGCCGAATACTGGCTCCATGACCAGTACATCGCGAACGAAACAAATCGCTCCGCCGCCGGACTTTACTTCAAAACCAAATTCACTCGTACTCGGGGCCATGAATATTCCTACGGCGGTTACGAAAAAAATCGCCTTTACCTGAACCAGGGCGGCCAATCTTTTTCGGAGGTTGCTTACTTGTTTGGGGTAGCCATTGGGGAAGATTGCCGAAACGTCATCGCTGAAGATCTCGATGGCGACGGTCGTGTTGACCTTCTCGTCACCACGCTGGAAGTCTGGCCGAAGAAAAGACAAACTCTCCAGGTTTACAAAAATCTTTTGACCGGCGGCGGCAACTGGATCGGCTTTCGCTTTCCCGAACAAGCCAATGGAAAATCACCCATTGGAGCAACGATCAAAGTTCATTACGCCAAGCACGCAGTCGTTCAGCAAATTATCACCGGAGATGGCTATCGCTCCCAACGTTCAAATTCCATTCGCTTTGGCCTGGGGGCAGCCGACCGGATTGAAAAAGCTGAAATCAGATGGCCGGACGGCCAGACCGAATCGATTCAAAATACCGTGATTAATGTCTGCAACGAAATAAAAGTGCCCAGGAACAAATCACTTGGGCACTGATAAGCCACCCATTCGCGCTTGTCACTTGAACGAAATGTACTGAGTTCTGTCCCAGTACCACGCCCAATCCGCTTTTTCTTGTGGGGTTTTTATCTGCAGATAGGTGGCAGGAATTTTATTATAATCGTAATAGGGAGGTCTCTTTCCAAGAATCACGAGCCCGCCGTGCCATTTTTTGATTTCCGCGTGCCCGTCCGCAAAGGAGAAACCGCATGCGCCATTATGGTACGAAGCGGGAACATCCCCCCACGCTGAATTATTTTTCGCGCTTGAAGCTATGAAAAAAGCGTCGTTAATGCCGTCCGGGTTCTCATCGAGAGTGAGCCACGTCCCAGCAGGATTCGGAACATCAGTTTGCTTGAGAAACTGTCTCCATGCGCCGCCATCTGCCCAGCTCCTTCCACTGGTCGAGGATACGTTATTATCTGAGCGTCCAAAAAGGGCATTCATCGAGTTGCTTCGTAAACGACTGCTCCAACCTTTTTGCCGCTGTTGCGGGCTCACCCACTTGTCCGCTGGACATTTGTAAACACCGAGCGCCGCGGACGTGTACTGCGCCAGCACACCGTTTTGAACCCACAGCACGTTCGTGTTGCTGCGGTCTTCCGTCGAGTTCCCCGCTCCCCACGTAATGACGTTGTTAACCCAGTTGTTAAACTTTCCACTGGTGATAGCGGATATCGTATCGGGGATCGTGAAGTTGTTGCAGCAGGCGTCATTGTAATCTCCGGCATAGAGATGCCACGCGAGCAGCAGTTGTTTGTTGTTGCTCACGCAGATGATACCTTGGGCCTTGGTTTTGGCGGCCGCGAGCGCGGGCAGCAGCAACGCCGCCAGAATCGCGATGATGGCGATGACCACCAGCAGTTCGATCAAAGTAAAACCTCTGGTGGGAGAAGTTCTGCCAGCACGGGATGTTGTGACGTCTTTCATATCTTTAGCGCAGATTATCCAAGCTGTGTCGAGCCTAGCAGCTTCGTGACGGATTGCAACTGTGCGTTTCAATGCCCACCCTGGCGAGGTGAAAATGGAAGCGCGGGTCATGGAGCAGGGCTGCACGGCCCTCCGACGGAACGGGTTGTCGCCAAACCTGAAATCCGAATTCCGGGGAGGCCCGAAACCCGAGGCTAAACCAGGAAACTTCATACCCGTAGCGCAGATTGGTAATCTGCCGTATCGCAGAACGGTGTTCTGCGGGCTGTGAGCAAGGCCGAGCACTCGGGAACTTTTTGGACACTCTGCCGATTGACAATCGGCGACACAGCAGATTACCAATCTGCGCTACCGGTCCGCCTCCGCGCTTGACGGGCACCGTCGAAAAACCAAAGACTCCCGCCATCAAACCTATGAAACAAATCTTGCTTTCCCTTTTGCTCGCTCAAATCGCCGGTTCCGTTTTTGCCTCCGAGCAGTTCGAGGCCAAACCGGACGACCCTTATTTCGCGAAGTTCAGTCCGAAGAAAGCACCCAGGCCAAGTGGTTTGCTTTTGAAGAAAGGCGACCGGCTGGCCATCTGCGGCGACTCGATTACAGAACAGAAGATGTATTCCCGGATCATGGAGACTTATCTGACGGTCTGCGTGCCCGAACTGGAGATCACCGTGCGTCAATACGGCTGGAGCGGCGAGCGCGCGCCGGGCTTCCTGGCACGCATGACGAACGATTGCCTGCGGTTCAAACCGACCGTCGCCACGACCTGCTACGGCATGAACGATCATGAGTATCGCCCTTACGAAGAGCGCATCGGTCAGACTTATCGCGAAAAGTCCACTGAAATTGTTGAGTCATTCAAGACGCACGGCGTGCGCGTCATTCAAGGTTCACCGGGTTGCGTCGGGAAAATGCCCGGCTGGGTCAAAGGCGCGAGTGGCACGGTCGAGGACCTGAATCTGAATCTCTGCAATCTCCGCAACATCGGCATCGAAATCGCCGAAGCCGAAAAAGTCGGTTTTGCGGACGTTTTCTGGCCAATGCTGACCGCCGGATTTGAAGCGCGGAAGCAATACGGCGCGGACTATGCCATCGCCGGCAAGGACGGCGTCCATCCCGGTTGGGCGGGGCAACTCGTCATGGCAACAGCGTTTCTGAAAGCGTTCGGCCTCGACGGGGACATCGGGACGTTCACCGTGGACCTCGCGCACCACCAGGCGACGGTTTCCAAGGGCCACGAACTCATTTCATTCAAGGACGGCGAGTTGCAAATCAGGAGCCGTCGGTATCCATTCTGCGCCACAGGCGAATTAAACAGCGATACCAGCATTCGTTCAGGAATGTCGCTCGTGCCGTTCAACCAGGATCTGAACCGCCTGATGTTCGTGGTGAAAAATGGAACGGCGAAAAATTACAAAGTAACGTGGGGCAACGGCACGAAGACCTATTCAACCGGGCTATTGAGCAAAGGCGTAAACCTGGCGGACGATTTTTCAACGAATCCGTTTTCCGACGCGTTTGCCAAAGTGGACGCTGCGGTCGCCGCCGAACAGGGTTACGAAACGCGCCAGATCAAGGACCTCTTTCATGGGCCTGAAGGCAAGACCGACATGGACCTGACTGTCAAACTGGCCGAAGAAGTTCGCGCGCCGCTGGCCCGCGCTATCGCGGGAGCGTTCGTGCCGGTGACGCACATGATAAGAATTGAGGCGGAGTGAGGCGAGGTGCAGATTTTGGACCGTCCTTCCCATGAACCGAGCAGGCTGCGGGTCGCAGACCCGCGGTCCGGACCGCGCCTCTGTGAGGCGCAGCGGTTCATGGTCCCAATGCGTGCGCAAAAGCGAATGGAGGCTCTCCATGAAACGACCCCTCACCCCTTCCCTCTCCCCATCCGATGGGGAGAGGGTGGCCGGAGGTCGGGTGAGGGGAGGTGGTCCATGGTCCCAATGCGTGAGCAAAAGCGAAAGGGGGCTTCCGCTGAACAGCGTAGCCGCGGACGTCAGTCCGCGCACTCTCAAGCAGTCAGGGTCAACCTATCAAAGAGACTTTCATTCATCGCTTGTCTTTTGTTTTCGTTCTCGGCCCAGGCAGCGGAACTGGTCCCGGTGGAGGAACTCGGCTTGCGCCTCGCGCCGGGGTTTCGCGTCACGCTCTATTCCGACTCCGATCTGGCCAACGATATCTACGCGATGACGCTCGATTCGCGCGGGCGCGTCGTGGTCACCAGTCCGGGCTGGATCAGGATTCTGGAGGACACTGACGGCGACGGTCGAGCAGACAAGGCCACGTTGTTTGCTGAAACGAAAACCGGCGGGATGGGAATATGCTTTGACGGGAACGATCTCTACTTCGCCGGTGACGGCTGGTTTTCGTGTTATCACGATCGCGATGGCGATGGCAAAGCGGACGGTCCGCCGGAGAAATTTTTCCCGCTCCATTTCACCGAGCATGGCGGTCACGCGATGCGCAAAGGGCCGGACGGCCGGTGGTATCTCATCGGCGGCAACGACACCGGCTTCAGCCAGCAGCACGTCACGCTGCCGAACTCGCCGATTCGCGAGCCGGAAGCGGGATGCCTGTTGCGCCTGACGCCGGATGGCAGGAATTCGGAAATCATCGCGCACGGTTTCCGCAACCCTTACGACTTCGATTTCAACTGGCTCGGCGACATCTTCACCTACGACAGCGACGTGGAGCGCGATTTCTTCCTGCCCTGGTACACGCCGACGCGGCTGTATCAGGCCGCGTTTGGCGGTCATCATGGCTGGCGATTGCACGGCTGGGAACGTAGCTGGAACC